>JAGPDK010000108.1 GCA_018057605.1 Kofleriaceae bacterium
CGTTGTTCCACCGCGGTTGGCGCTCGATGCGTGAAGGCAAATCGACGGAGGCTTTCAGTGATTTTGAGCGGGCATCGCGGGATGCCGGCTTGCTCAAAGGCTCCGAACCGTTGGCATTTGAATTCTTGATGGCGCTGGCCAATCTTGATCGCGGTGCAACCGCAGAAGCGACCCAACTGTTCAAAGCACTGGCGGCGCGTGGCAATCAAGCGGCCTATCTCAAAGCCCCGTATTCGACGCTCGGCACCCAATTCTTCTCGGCTTACGCCAACTACCGCAGTAACACCATGGCGCTGCGGCAACAAGCCAGCGCCGACTTCGCCAAGCTGCAAGGCCAAGCCACTGGGACGTTTGCCACCCGACTCAAAGAGCTGATCGCTTCTTCGTGGGAATTCGTGGCCTACGACCAATGGCGCACTGGCAAACCTGGACTCGCCAGCAAAACGCTGCAACCGGCGTGGCGCGATGCCGAAGGCGACATGAAGCGCCGCATGACCGTGAATCGTGCGGCGCTAGCACTGAATGCCTCAGAAATCGGCAATCTCGAAAGCCTGCAAGGCAACCCGGTCGAAGCCTTGGTCAACCTCGGAATTCTTTACGACCAACTCGGGCGATCGAAAGATGCGTATGATGCCTGGTCCAAAGCCAAAGCGCGCGGCTCGCAACATCGCGACTTGCAAAAATGGATTGATTCGAAAAAGCGGATCTACGGTTACTAGTACCGCAAATCCTGCGTCCGTTCAGAGGTCCCTCTACTTTGGTGATACCAAAATAATACCCACGATTCGCTCGCTTGCCCTGCTCCACTTTCAATTCTGCAACGGAGAATTTATGTTACGCAACGTACGCTGCACAGCTAAGCTCACTGGTGCCTTGGCCGCCTTGGCCACGCTAGGCGCGCTCACGCTGCGGCTGACCACGGCACACGCGCAACCGGTTGCACCGACCGCACCAGCCGTATCCGCCGCACCAACCAAACTCACCCTCGGCATCTTTGCGCCATCGGTCGAATTTGACCGCGCCCAAGCCCGCTTGGTCTATGCCCAAGGTTTAGCCAAAGCCATTGAAGCCAACACCGGCATCAAAACCGAAGCGCAATCGTACGCATCGCTTACCGCACTCAAAGCCGCTGATGTCGACTTCGCGATCGTCGACGGTTTGTGCGTCGCGACCAACAGCGGCTGGAAGTTACTTGCCAATGCACAGATTGGTGGTGGCAGTGCCCGCCCATGGGCATTGTTCTCGGGCACGAGCGTCGACATGCAGGCGCTCAAAGGCAAAAAACTCGCGTACGTTCAAATGGGTTGCAACGACGCCGCGTTTATCGATAACGCAATGCTCGACTCCGAAGTCGACGCGACCTTCTTCTCCGCCCGGATTGGTAAAGGTGATGTAACGGCGGCGGTCGCCGAAGTTGCGTCGTACAAAGGCGCGCAGGCAGTCTTCGCGCCCGTCGGTTCGCAAAAAGGCCTGGCCCGCGTATTTGAAACCGGCATGGTGCCCAATCCTGGTTTTGTTGCATTGTCGAGCAAAGTGCCTGCTGCAATCACCGCCAAAGTGGGCGCGGCTGTCGTCGGGTACAGTGGTGGGGGCGCGATCACAGGTTGGGCCGCCCCGTCGCGCGCACCGTTTACTTCGTTAGCAGGACAAATGGGCAAAAACGTCAAGCGGCCGACGTTCGCAATGCCCGAACCAGTTCGCTTCGATTCCAAAGACGTCTTGCTGGATCTGGCAACGCTTACCGACACCGCCTTGACCGACGTACGTCAGCACTTTGCTCGGCCCGCCGGCCGCATGGAATAACCTGCTCCGGTCCGCGGCTACGCTAAGTAGCGATACAGCGTGCGCACTCCGATGCCAAGTTCACGGGCAGCGGCTTCGCGGTTGCCGTCATTGCGAGTCACCGCAGCATGCACGTAGTCACGGATAAACTCATCACGGGCCTGTTCGAGCGGTCGCGTGGTGTCGCCCAGCGCTGCTGGGGTACGCGGTGGCGGCGAATCCGCCGATGAACTCGGCAATGCAGCCGCAACCTCAGGCTCAAGCACCGTGCGCGCACCTTCATCATTTTGCAGCTGCATATCGGGCACGTTGATCAGATGCGTGTCGGCCAGAATCGCAGCGCGCCGCATACACGCCCGCAATTCACGCACGTTGCCGGGCCAGCTATGGTGGCGCAACGCATGCCGCGCGGCATCATTGAGCTCATGTGCAGGCAAGCCAAGTTGCGCCTCCACCTGCCGCAAAAACATCATGGCCAACAGCAAAATATCATCGCCACGCGCTGCGAGCGGCGGAACCGCAACGCGCACTTCAGCGATGCGAAATAGTAGATCTTCGCGAAACCGACCCGCTGCGACTTCAAGTTGCAGATCACGATGGGTCGCGGCCACCAGACGAAAATCAACGGCACGCGATTCGAGTTCACCCAACCGACGGACTTCACGTTGCTCGATGACCCGCAACAACGACGCTTGCATGGTCAGCGGCATGTCGCCAATTTCGTCGAGAAACAGCACGCCGCCCGCCGCCGCCTCGATGAGCCCCGCGCGATCGCTGAGCGCCCCGGTAAAAGCGCCCTTGCGATAGCCAAACAGTTCAGCGTCGAGCAAGGACGCGGAAATCGCCGCGCAGTTGATCGCGACCAACGGTTTGTTAACGCGCGAACTGGCCCCATGCAGGGCGCGCGCGACCACTTCTTTGCCGGCGCCCGAAGGCCCTGTTACCAATACCGATAAATCCGTCGGTGCAATGCGCTTCACCAGGCTGCGCAGTTGCTGCATGGCGACGGATTCGCCAATGAGAAAATCAGTGCTTGGCGCGGCTTGCGAGCGTCGTCGCACTTGGGCCAAAAACGGCATCGCCAAGGCGGCAATCAATTTTATGTCAGCGCGCCGGGCGTCAGAAATGCGCAGCGGCCGACCACGGCCACCGATAAATAAGGCCCCCAAAGTTTTGCCGCCCAAACGCAACGGAAAACACATCATCCCCGATAATTTGAGCGCCACCACGGAGTGTACAGCCGCGTACGGAGATGCCTGCACTTCATCGAGCACGACTTCACTACCGCTGCTAAGGACTTCGCGCACCACGGTATCCGATAGCAACGCCGCAGCGTCGGCCAACGTGCGCCCTGCGGCATCGCGGGCCGCCGTTACGGTGAAACCACCGCGCTCAGCAAGAATCACCGCGCCAACCTGTGCGCCGGTACCGGCCAACAGCGCGTCAAGGATATCCGCGAACGCCTGTTCGGCCGATTCAACCGCAGCTAAGCGGTCGGCCAGAAGCTCCAGGGGCAACGGCACGTCGGCGGCTTCGATCCGTAAGGTGACGCCGTTAACGTGCAGCGGCACCCCAACGGTCATCGGCTGGACCGTTGCGCCTACGCCGCTGCGCAGCTCGCGAAATGAAAAAACATCTTCCCCCATGCTAGTCGCGCTGCCAGCTGGCCCAGCAGCAACCCAGCTGTCATCGCGATAGATTGCGGCCCAATTTGCGGCGACGCCAGCAATTACCACATCGGCGTCGGGTGCGGCCCCCAACGACGTGACGCGCTTGTGGAGCGGATGACGAATCGGCGTAGCGCCAGGTGACAATGTGATAAGAAGCGTGAAGCCGGACATGGAACGCGCGATTTCGATAGAGGTTGGTGCATATCGCTTTGCCGAGCGACTCGGCGAAGGCGGCGTGGGCCAAGTGTATCGCGCACACGGCCCGACCGGCGTTGTTGCGGTGAAAATTCTTGGTCCGAGTGCCGACTTTGACAACGCGGCCCGAGCCCGGTTTGGCCGCGAGGTGCGCGCACTTGGGGAACTCGCGCACCCGCACATCGTGCCCTTATTAGATCACGGATTCGACGACGAACTCGGGCCATATTTGGTCATGCCGCTACTGCAAGGCTGTACGCTTCGACGTCGGTTTGGCGGCCAACGCCTCGGGCCCGATGCTGGCCTGCTTTTAGCGCGGCCCCTGGTCGCAGCGCTCACCGCGCTGCATGCAGCAGGTTATGTCCATCGCGATCTCAAACCCGAAAACGTGATGGTAACCGACGATGCCCGGCTGATGTTGATCGACTTTGGCTTAGCGTTTCGCGACGGCATGACCAAACATACCGATACCGGTGCGGCCGCAGGCACCGTTGGCTACATGGCGCCCGAGCAGATCGAAGGCCGGCGGGTTACTGCGTCGGCGGACATTTTTGCACTTGGCGTCATGCTGTATGAGTGGATCACCGGCCGCCGACCTTTCGCACGCGACCGCGCCTCGGAAGAAGTTTCGGCTGCACTCGCCGGCGCATTTGTACCGGTTGGCGAACTTGAACAACGCACCGCCGCGACCACGGCCGAGTTGGTGGCGCGCTGCCTGTCGCGCGATCCGTTGCAGCGGCCGACCGCAATGCAGCTGCTTACCGAAATCGATCGCGAGCTAGCATGGCCGGCAGCAGCGACTGCCACCAGTGCCGTGCAGGCACACACTGCGCTCGTCGATTTTTGTGCCGATGCGGCCGCATTTGAAACCGCGCTTACGCCCCTGCGACTCGACGATTTACTGAGCGCCGCACATCGTGCACAACTGGAGCAACGGCCGTTTGCAGCTTTGGCATACTGTGACCGCGGCATGGCGTATGCGCGTTCACCCGAACAAGCCAAACCGTTTCGCGATTTTGTGCATGGGTTAGAAACGCCAACTACCCATCCGCCGCAGGCGGCCGGCCCTGTGACC
Source organism: Kofleriaceae bacterium (assembly GCA_018057605.1). GTDB lineage: Bacteria > Myxococcota_A > Polyangia > Haliangiales > Haliangiaceae > JABFXX01. Next base: position 4,723 of record JAGPDK010000108.1, read on the forward strand.
CATGGTGCAATCGCGGTTGCGTCGAACCCTGCCGTCGCCGTGACCACCGCCACGTCGACGGCCGACTCCAATCGTGCGGCCGTCGTGGCAACGCGTAGCACCGCGTTGCCAAGCGAAACCCCAAGGCATCCACGCCGACGCTTCGGCCAACGCACGATGGTACGGCTCGCTGCGATCGCCTCGGCTGGCGTGGTTGCTGGTTGGTTGGTTTGGCCACGGCCCACGCCTCAGGATCCGTGGGCCAGCGCAACCGTCCCGCGGCCACCGCCAACAGCTGAAATCAGCGCTCACCGAACCGCCGACAATCAAACCGCGCTGGCGTTGGTCGGAACGTTGGCATCAACTTTTAACCGTGCCATGGATCGAATCGACCGAAGCGGCACCACAACTACCGTGACGGCCGCTCAGCCTGCAGCAACACCGATGACCGCGACCGGCTGGCTTGCGTTGGCGGAAACCCAACCTGCCGCCACCGCCACGGCATCCGTGCAACGCGCCTTAGAATTGCAGCCTAAATGGGACCAGGCCGAAGATGCGTTATGTCAATACATGGGCGCAGCCGAACTGGTTGGCGCAACGGCGGCCTGTGAACTCGCCGTCGCCAACCATCCCAAAGCTTGGCGATGGATCGGCTTGCGGGGCATTGCACAGATTGCCGATGCCAAATATGCCGGCGCCATCCGCGACCTGACCGACGCAATAAACCACAACGAAGATCCGGCATGGCGTGTAGCGCGCGGCATCGCCTTCGAAAAGCGCGGCAATCTCGAACAGGCACTCGCTGATTTTTCATGGGCCTGCCGACGAGGTCTTGAATCTGCCTGCGCCCGCGCCAAGCGCCCGTAGGCCGCGGCCAACTCGTCGCCGTCGCGCAACGACTCACGCCGCGCGCGCCGCAGCCTCGGCCGACAACAACCAACATCGCCCCGCTGGCCACGTGCCCCCATCTGCTCGCACTGCCTGCGACGAACACGGATCGATCCATACACTGCTCTGCAAAATCCGCCGCAACACCTCGCGATTATCGCCCCCAACGCTGATCCACGCGGCCTGCGCTTGCGTGCGTTCTGTCTGCAACCTCTCCCGCAAATGTTTGCGAAAATTATCCCGAACATAGTGCCGAACCCGACGCACTTCCGTCGGTGTGCGCAACACCCGCGCATGATACCTGTCGTCGAAAACCCGACCTTTACGCTCACACAACCTATTGATCGCTTTGGCCACTCGAATCGCCACACCGCGCACCGCGCTGCTCATCGCCTTGCTATTGGCCGCGTCCATCACCAAATGCAGGTGATCATTCTGCACCGAGAAATCACACAGCAAACCATCTTCATTCGGTGCTGCTGCCCACAACGCTGCTTCAACCGCTTTGTACATCCGCCGGCCGCGCACCCCCCTCACATCCTTCGCCATCTTCATCGTCACATGCACCGGCATGCGCCTACTAAACGTCTCGCGCACCCGATGCGACTGGTGCTTCGACAACTTTTTGCGCCCCGCACCTTTACGCGCCCCTCCCCAGCCATGTTTCACAACCACCACAGGTTCCGGCAGCGCCAACCCCAACTGTCCTCGCCGCATCTTCATTGCCCCACCCATTTGATACAAGCGAATATCAATTATCGACGACGAATACAACAAAAATCGACGACGAAAGCGAATATCCATGACCGAAAACCAAACTATCGCTAATTCAAGTTATCAGCCCTCGCATGTGAGATTTCTGCCCATCCGACACGCCCCGTGCTTCAACAACTTTCTGCACCTCGCGACTTCAAACACAACACCCCTGCGATATTTCAAAAACCCCAAGCGAAGCAAACCCAACTATCGCCAAATCAAATTCACCTCACCAAACCTCACCAACATCCCTAACAATTCACCTACCACCTCAATCGCCCCCGCACACCACGGATCCACCGGCGACGCGACGGCGGCGCAGCATACTTCGCGCAAGCACAGCCCAACGCGGCCGCGCTGCCATCAGCACCGCAGTCGCGCAAGCTCCACCTCGCGCCTTCCGGAGCCTCCGTGAGCCTACTCGTTTACCTGGCCACGCTTCAGCGCCAATTACCACACCCACGCGCCCGCCCACTCACTCACCACTCACTCGGTCACTACCCTAGTGCGGCACCACTACATCATACGCATTGCCGCCCAAGCGGTAGTATTGAAAACTTCGATCAAACGTAACCGCACCGAACAGATTTACCACTACGCCAACGACAATCAACATCTTACCAACCCGCGTCAGCGGTCGCCCGCCCACTGCCAGCAGCATGATCAGGAACACTGAATAATCTAAACTGAAGCGATAGCCAAACTGCCACCAACCGGAATTTTGATAGAACAGCGTCGGTATCGCCACGCACGCGACGGTAATCCACAGTGCCCGCGACGTTGCGTTGCGCTGCTTCGGCCACAACAACGTCAGAAAAATCGGTGTGGTAAACCACAGCGCCAGCCCGTGCCCGCCGATTTGTAACCATGGGGCGCGGCCCGGCAACTCTGGCAGCAGCGTAAACGCAACGGCGAGATTGCGTGCCAGATAGTGCATGCTGAACAAACCGAAGCGTTCGATCTGTTGTTGTTGCCGAACATCTAAATACGTATGGCCAAATTCCGTGAACGACGTAAATCGAACATAGTTATACGCCGCCGCCGCCAACGCACCGACGACAACCGGCAACGCAAACCGTAGCAACGTGGCGCCAAGCTGGCGCTTAAACGCCACCCGATCCAACCGTACCCGCTGGGCCATGCGCCAAGCCTCGAACATGAACAGCGGAAACATAAATGCCATTGGCGTCCGCGTGGTGGCTGCACACGCCAAGGCAAGGCCGGCGATCCACGGATGCGCCGCTTCCACCGACGCCCAAGCATAAATCAACGCAAACACCACGCCGACGACATGCGCCGTGAACCAGACTTTGCCTTGCACCGCCGAAAAGAAAAACACCGTGCCAAACCCAAGCGCTGCAACCAGCCACAGATCATCGACCGCGCGATTCGCGGTCACGCCAGCCGCAGCCAAGCGCCGCAATAGCGCAAAGCCCAACGGCAACAGCAGCGCCGCAAACAGGACCGTGAACAACGTATCGTTGGCCGCCCGGCCACTGATGAGGGTTTGCGGCAGCAGCAACACCGCAGGCAGCGGCGGAAACGACATCTGAAACTCACTGCCAATCGTCGCACGCACGCGCGTCATCGCGATTTCGCTACCGGCCAGCGTTCGAAACATGGGCCGGGTTTGCAGCCGCCGGCCACGAACACGACTACCATCATCGAGGCTTACCGTTTCGATTTTAGCCCAATCATCTCCGGTAATGCCGGCGGTTACCGCAATGTGGCCGTGCAGCCAGGCATCCGCTTGAAACACAAAGTGCGGCGCCGAAGATGGCCGCCACAGCCGCGCGCCGGTCACCGCACCAAAAGCCAACAGCCCAACGAAATAAAGCACCACATACTGCTGCCAGCGCGCGCGCAGCCAACCGCGCGGCGGACGTGCCGGGGCCGCGGCGCGAGCCGGAGCGACGCTGCCACTGCCGGGCGTCGCGTTAGACGCCGCCAAAGGCTCAGCGGACTCGCGTGGTTCAATGGCTGGCAATGATTCAGACGGCACAGAGCCGGCAAGATACCGCAGTGCCTCGCCGATTTCGCGTCGCCGGTTGGCGAACTTCCGCTCACGCCTTAGCTTTGGTAGTGTGCGGTGATGGTTCGCCTGGCACGCCTTGTGGTTGCATCTGCGCGTGCAGTTGCGCCAGCGTGGGCACTTGCCATCGTTGCAGTTTGGGCCACCATCCGCACGCTGCATGCACCTGCCACCGTGCCCGACGACGCAGCGTGGCAACAAGCTGCCACCTACGTGCGCAGCCAGTTTCGGCCTGGCGATTTGATCGTGTTTGCGCCGCCCTGGATCGACCCCGTCGGGCGCACCCAGCTTGGCGATTTGATTCCACTCGCGGCCGCCGGCCGGCTCGATGCGGCGCACTACCCCACGATTTGGCACGTTGCCATTCGCAACGCCGTGCATCCCGATGTCGCGCAGCTCGTTGCCGCGTCCTCGCCGGGCCCACAATCTTTTGCTGGCGTCGTCGTGACTAGGTTTGATCAACCGGCAATTACCATCACCGCCGACGCTGCCACCCTGCTCAGCACCGCTACCGTCACCGGGGCGATCGCACGCGGCGCTACCGTCGAGCTGACCGAGGTCGGCTTCACGCCACACCGCTGCGTTCAGGTCGTGCCGCAGCCCAACGGCAGTATTCGCGTGACGTTCCCAGCGTTCACATTGGGCACGCAACTCGTGGTCGGTGTTGGGCTCGCTGATGTTTTTACGCGGCGCGATAGTCGCAGTCCAGGCAAACTCAGCGTCGAAATTGCCGGCGCCGTCGTGGCCTCGGCCCAGTTCGGCGTCAACGACGGCTGGGTAAAAATGCAAGCCAGCACCACGCCTGGCACGGCCGAGGTCAGCTTTGTCGCCACCGCCGTCGGCGCAACCTCGCGCGATCGCTTGATCTGTTTTGCCGCGCAGGCTCGACGATGACAACGATGGTGACAACAAACAGCGTCACCGCCCCTCAACCTGCGCGGCGGCAACGTTGGTTACCGCGCCTGATCGCGGCGGGGCTGTTTGTCGTCGCATTTGCTTTAGTCAACCAAGCGCAACGCGAGGTCGGCATCGCGCGCGATGAAACCGTGTATATGACCTACGGCTCGCGCTACGCCGATTGGTGGACCGGGTTGTTCAAAGGTAAAACTGCGGCCAGCGAAAAATCGATCACCGCGTTTTTTGGTGGGCCCGGCGCCACCGATAACAACCGTGAACATCCACCCTTGCTCAAGACGCTGTCGGGCCTATCCGAGCGCTGGCTGCATCGCGGCTGGGGCGTCAATCGCATCACCGCGTATCGCGTCCCGGCCATAGCCCTCAATGCGTTGCTGATCGTGATCATCTTTGCCTGGGTCAGTCGAGTGTGGGGCCAAGCCACAGGGTTGCTCGCAGCCTTGCTCACGCTGTTTTTACCGCGTGCATTTTTTCATGCGGGCCTCGCATGTTTCGACGGGCCGATCGTCACGCTTTGGATCGCCACCCTTTACGCGTATTGGCGCGGCTTAACCCATCGCGGCTGGCGCATTGCGGCGGGGGTAATTTTTGGCTTGGCGTTAGCGACCAAGCACAACGCTATTTTACTGCCATTCGTCGTCGGTCCACACTATCTCGGAGCACACGCAGTGCGGTACCTGCGAACGCGCAAGCAGCGCAATCCTGGCAATGCTAACAACCCAACCAACGCCAATGCCGATGCGCCAACGCCAACACTTTCACCGCTACGACGGCTACGCCGCAGCGTAGCGCGACACGGCTCGTTGGGATGGCCCCTCCTGTTGGGGCCGCTCACCCTGGTCGCCGTGTGGCCGTGGCTGTGGCATCACCCGCTCACCCATATCCAGCAATGGTTGGCGTTCCATTTCACCCACGTCCACTACAACTTCGAGTATCTCGGCCAAAACTGGAATGCGCCCCGTTTCCCTTGGCACGTCGCGCTGGTCACCACGCTAGTCACCGTGCCTGCTGCAACGTTGGCGGCGGCAGGCCTTGGCATCAGCGTCGGGGTGCATGGCTGGTTCACGGCGTGGCGTACATCAACATCCGCTACACCTGCGCCCATTGCAGGCGATGCAACCACTGACAACGCGGAGTCACCCACCGCGTTGGCGCAACGCCAGCTCGGCGTGCTGTTAGCGCTATCGGCAGCCGCTTCGATGGGACCGTTTTTCCTCGGTAGCACGCCGATTTTTGGCGCCGAAAAACACTGGGCACCAGCGATACCGTCGCTATGCATCGCGGCCGCGCTTGGCATTACCTGGGCGGCCCGACGATTGCGGCTACCGACGACGATCGCCACAATAGCGCTCGGTTGCATGGTCGTCAGCTCAGCGGCGATCGAGACCCGCCAGGCGCAACCATATGGCCTGAGCTATTACAATGCGTTCGCAGGCGGTGCGTCAGGCGGTGCCGACCTCGGCATGAACCGGCAATTTTGGGGCATCGCCGTGCGCGGCGTGTTGCCGTTTCTGGCCACGATACGCGATACCCACAAGGTCTACACGCACGATGCTGCACCGGCGTGGGGCTGGTATCAAAACCAAGGCCTGGTCGCCAAGTCGCTGGCCGATGCCGGCCCAGAAAATATCGGCATCGATCGCAGCGACGTTGCACTGGTCGTCCATGAAAAACACTTCTTGCGCCACGACTACATGATTTGGAAATCGTACGGCACCGTGCAGCCGATCTTTGTCTTGCGCAGCGACGGCGTGCCGATTGTTTCGGTGTACCGCCGACCGTCGCCGCCAATAACTCCGTCGCTCACGCCGTCGAACACGCCGTAGCCAGCCCTACGCCAACATCAAACCACAATCACTGCACGCGCCTTGCACCAAGGGCGCAGCCGTACCACATGCCGGACACGGTGGTTCGTCGGCATGTTCTGGCAGCGGCACTTTCAACACCACGGGTGGCAGCCCTTCAGCGTTCAAGCGCGCGTACCACTCGTCGGAAAAGAACTGCGCTAACCGAGCAAGGTCATTCGCGCTGACCAACAAATGGGTCTTCGGCCCACACGATCCGCCGCCGCCGGGGCAACCGATCGTCGCTGGAATGCCTACCGCCAAACAGCGCTCACGCAGCGCTTTCATTTCGTGAATCGCCCCAGCGCTGGCAGTGACCAATTCTTGCGACGCCAGCATCGCATCGGCTTGGCCCACCGTTAACGCGAGGTCGGGGTTCGGTTCCTGTTGCATAAACGTCATTGTAGCGTAACCAGCGCCCAGTTTCAGGCAGCAACTTTGGTAAGAACATTTAGTAGGAATTTGTACTTTTCGCCTACCCTCGGCCCTTGCCGTGCACGACCACTGGTAGAGTGGCGGCAGTTTTTATCCGAAAAAGGGGTCTCATGAAGAATTTGAAATTTGGAATTTTGGCGTTTGGCGTTCTTGGTGTGCTCGCTTGCTTCTTGCCATTCGTTTCCTTTGGCGGTCAGTCCATGTCGTTCTTTGCCATGCGCAAAGCCGATGCCGGCCAAGTCTTCATCACCATGGGCGGCTTCATCCTCGCCGCAGTAATGGGCGGTATGGGTTTGAAACGTTTACTGAAGTGGCAAGCTGGCGCTGCTGCGGCTGGTTTTGCATTTGTGCTTTTCAAACTGCGTGATGGCCTCACCGATGTTTTCGGCGTCCCATACGGCATTGGCGCCAAGCTGATCATCGTTAGCGCTGTGGCTGGCTTGGTGGTCTCGATCCTCGCTGCTGTCAAAGGCACCGACGAGTAATCTTCATCACGTAGCAACCTTTTGCGACGTAGCAAAACGCGGCCTTCGGGTCGCGTTTTTGCGTTGTAGCGTGCGGCATAGCAGCGTCAGCGACAGCCCAGCGTCGACGAAACCCTACTTCTTAAAGATCTTGTCGAGCGCGCGCTTCATCACGCTGCTGCGCTTAGGCCGCTCGTAGCTATCATGTTGGTACGCCAACCGCGCCGACGGATCGATGCCGTAGTGCACGTACAACGACAACAAGTCGTGCACCATCGACGAGATGCCGGGCGTCTTTAAGTCATGGCTGAGGCAATAACTATCAGGTTTGTTGCGCACCATCGCTTTGGCAATGATGGTCAGAATCATCGGATCGATGAGTTCACCGTTGCCATCGAGATAGTGCTTGTACGAAAAGAACCGGTCTTCGGGCGCCAGATCCGGCGC
>JAGPDK010000573.1 GCA_018057605.1 Kofleriaceae bacterium
TGCGGTGTGCACCAAGCCGGTGCCTTGTTCGGTGGTGACATAGTCGGCAAACCACACTCGGAACGCCGCATCGCTGACCGGCGTGGCGATAAATGGATGAGCGTAACGTGCGCCTTCGAGCACACCGAGGGCATCGTTGGCAATCGCCAGCCACTGCGCTGGGGCGGGTGTGCCACCGATCGCTATGACAAACTTTTCGGCCAAGTCTTTGGCGACGATAAAATATTCACCTGCTGTGGCCGGCGCTGGCACGGCTACATATTCAAGTTCGCGATGCAGCACGATCGCCAAGTTGGCGGGCAGGGTCCACGGCGTGGTGGTCCAAATTGGCAGCGCTACCACCTTGCCAGCGAGGGCAGGGTGCAGCTTGCCCGCAATGGCCGCATCGACGAGCGGAAAGCGCACGTAGATCGACGGCGAGGTTTTATCTTTGTATTCAATTTCCGCTTCGGCCAGCGCGGTTTTGTCGCGGGTACACCAGTACACTGGTTTTTTGCCGCGATACAGGTAGCCGCCACGCGCGAACGCTGCGATGGCTTTGCCAATGGCGCCTTCGTAGGTTTTGTCGAGCGTCAAATACGGTTGCGACCACGCGCCCAAAATACCCAAGCGCTGGAATTCGGTGCGTTGGATATCGACGAATTTCATCGCATAGTCGCGACAGGCCGAGCGCACTTGCTCGGCGGTCATGGCGCTGCGTTTAGGGCCAAGTTCGCGTTCAACCGCGAGCTCAATCGGCAAACCATGGGTATCCCAGCCTGGCACGTACGGTGCCCGAAAGCCGGTCATGGTTTTGGATCGCACCACCAAGTCTTTGAGGATCTTGTTGAGAATGTGACCGTAATGAATATGGCCGTTGGCGTACGGCGGGCCGTCGTGCAACACGAACGGCGGCGCTTCTTTGCGGGCTTCGAGAATCTGTTCGTACAACCCGTCGGTTTGCCACTGCGCGATCAGTTCGGGCTCGCGAGTCGCGAGGTCCGCACGCATGGGAAATGCAGTATCTGGAAGGTTAACCGTATCTTTATATTTGCCTTGGCCCGACATAACTCGGCGGGACCTTAGCCTATTTGCGATCCCGAGCGTGAGCGCGCGGCCCAGGTTAACGCAGTGTGCCGATGATCTGTAATGCGTGTGGCCCGGCCTGGCCGTCGCAATGCTGCCGCCGCTGACTTCGTTGATGGACCGATCCCGCAAAGCTGCCCATCGGCCATGCCCGCGCGATCGAGGTGGTAACGTGCCGTCATGTCGGAACCAAGCCAGCACGGCGCACGCGCGTCGTGGGACCAATATTTCATGTCGATCGCCCAAGTGGTCGCGACCCGCTCAACCTGTCCTCGCAAGTATGTGGGTTCGGTGATTGTGGGCAACCGCACCATTTTGTCCACTGGCTACAACGGCTCGATTCGTGGCATGCCGCACTGTTCTGACGTTGGCCACATGATGGAAGACAACCATTGCGTCGCAACTATTCATGCCGAGAACAACGCCATTATTCAGTCGGCCCGCAACGGCGTGGTCATTGAAGGTGCGGACATCTATGTAACGGCTAGCCCGTGCTGGAATTGTTTTAAACAAATCGCCAACGCCGGGCTCAAGCGCATTTGTTACGGCGAGTTTTATCGCGACAATCGCATCTTTGAGATCGCAGCCAAGATCGGCATTGAACTAGTCCATATCCCGCTGCCTGGCGTGAATTTACCTGCACTTGCACCCGCGCCGGCTTCGCCCCCTTGAAGTTACCCTCCCCAATTGGTCGGACCATTGTTGGTCGAAAATGTCACCTAATTGTTGAGATCCATACCGGCCCGGCCTACGGTCGGGGACTCGGGACTAACGACACGGAGATTTGCATGGCCGTTCGGAAATCGATTGTCACATTGTTAGCTGCGTTATTCGCACTCGTTTGGTCGGGTGTGGATTCGATTGCATTTGCGGCAGGCAAAACCAAAGCGTCAGCCCACCGCAGCGTGAACGACAAAGGTTCGCAAAAAGTCTGTTCGAGCAAAGGCAAAGGCAAAAAGCGCTGCCGGCGCGTGCGGATTTTCCAAGGTCACGGGGTTGCCAAAGCTGCGTTGCGTGAAGCTCCTTTAGACCGTCCATCGGGTGAGATTTGGCTGCGCGCCGAAAACCTCAATGAAGAAGTTAAGATCAACATCTTTCGCGAAGATGGGGCATACGATGAAGGCGCGTTGGCCAAGCTCGATGAGTTGTTTCGTTGCAAACGCACCAACGAAGTGCGTGCGGTAAATCCTCAGCTGTACGAGCAACTGTCTAGAATTCAAGATCATTTCGACAAAAAAAGAATCGATCTGGTATCGGGTTTTCGATTCGCTGAGCGCAATTCAAGCCGTCATTTTCACGCCTCGGCAATGGATATTCGCATCCCCGATGTCACCATCAAGGAAATGTATGCCTACGCCGAAAGCCTCGATCCGGGCGGCATGGGCATTGGGATTTACCCCAACAGTGGATTTATCCACGTCGACTTACGGGCCCCAGGCGATCCAAGCTACCGATGGACCGACCTTTCAGGCGGTTCGCGCGGCGGCAAAGCCAAAAAGTCGAAAAAACAAACCGGCCGCACCAAGCCTGCTCGTAAGCCAGTTTCGTAGTTTATACGTACGCCCACGGCAAGGCCTGGCCTGGCATGGGTGGGTTGGGATTACCGCTACCTGTCACCAGATGCTCAGTGCCGCCACGCGACTAGGCTAAGGACTTGTGCATAAATTACTGACCCTTCTTTGTGCCGATCCATCGCGACTGGCTGCGTTGCTCGTCAGTCCCGGTATCAGTGCCCGACGGGTATGCTCCTTCCTCGCGCCTTGCCATTCACGTGGCTCGACCCAAATATTGGGTCAGTAATTCATTTACAAGTCCTAACGCGAGCGAGCTTTGGCTGCACTTGCGGTGGCCCGGGCTGGCTCTTTGCGCACCGGGCTGGTCCGTGCCGCGTCTTCCATCAGTTCGGCTGCGTGGGCCCGTGCTTTGGATGTAGCGTGGCCCCCCAGCATGCGTGCTAGTTCGTCTTTGCGGGCGGCGGTGGAAAGTTTCATCACGGTGGTTTCGGTCCGACCTTTTACTTCGGATTTTTCAACGCAAAAATGATGATCGGCAAATGCGGCGATCTGCGGCAGATGTGTCACGCATAACACTTGGCGGTGATCGGCTACTGATTTGATCTGTTTGCCGACCACCTGCGCGGTAGCGCCGCCAATCCCGGTATCAACTTCATCGAACACATAGGTTGCCACTTCGTCAGCACTTCGCAGTGCCATTTTGAGGGCCAGCATGATGCGCGACAACTCGCCACCAGATGCCACTTTGGCCAAGGGCTTTTTGTCTTCGCCACGATTGGACGCAAGCAGAAATTCGGCGTGGTCGAACCCGCTTGCGTTAAGTTCGCGCGGTTCGAGTACTACGGTGAGCCGCGCTGAGCCCATCGCCAACTCGGCGAGCGCAGCTCCGACTTCGCGTTCTAGGCGGGCCGCCGCGCGTTTGCGAGCTTCACGTAATTTACTTGCAGCGGCCACGGTGGCGGCTTCGGCTTTGCTGGTTTGGGCGTGCAATTGGCCGA
>JAGPDK010000574.1 GCA_018057605.1 Kofleriaceae bacterium
CGCAGTTTCGGCGAATTTTTTCGCGGTGGGCTGGTGCGTGCAACGCTGCGCATTCGCTTGCGCCGGGTGGCAGCGCCGCAAAACCAAGATCTCGCAACGTGGCTGTTCGAGCAGTGGCAGCAAGTTGATGCTTGGGTTGCACAATCTCCGTCGTAATGCTTGGCACAACGCTTGGCACCGCTGCAAGCGCGTGCGCTACTTGAGGGGTGCCTGCCACGCCAACCGACGCCCATCCACCTCGCGAAATCGCCGAAGCGGTCGAGACGCTGGGCGTTGCCAAAGCCAAATTACCAGGCCTGCCGTTGTTCACATTGGCGGTGCTCGCGGGCGCATTCATTTCCATGAGTGCACTATTTTTCTTGGTTGCCACAACCAACACCGGGCTGGGCTTTGGTCCGACGCGAGTGCTCGGCGGCCTAGCGTTTAGTCTTGGTTTGATCTTGGTGGTGGTGGCCGGCGCTGAACTGTTCACTGGCAATAATTTGATCGCGATGGCGTGGGCCAGCCGCTTGGTCGGTACTGGCGCCGTGTTGCGCAACTGGGCGATCGTGTACGTGGGTAATGTCGTGGGCTGCCTCGGTACGGTGGCGTTGGTTGGGCTCGCCAACCTCGCAAAGCTCGATCAAGGTGGCGTTGGCCTCACCGCGATCAAGGTGGCTGCAAGCAAATCCGCGCTGCCACTTGGCGAAGCATTCGCGCGCGGTGTGCTGTGCAATGCGTTGGTGTGTCTTGCGGTGTGGCTCACCATCGGTGGTCGCAGCGTCACCGATAAAATCCTGGCGGTAATTTTTCCGATTACCGCGTTTGTGGCCATTGGCCTTGAGCACTCCATCGCCAACTGGTTCTTCTTGCCGTATGGCATGTTGCTGGCTGGTCCCGAGGCTATTTCGCTAGCCAGCGCAGCGCAAAACTTAACGATTGTAACGCTCGGCAACATCGTTGGCGGCACGCTGTTGGTGGCGTCGGTGTATTGGTTGGCGTACCTGCGTGGGCCACGTCGAAGTGGCAACTGAGTACCGTTTGCCTGGCCGCTGCACTAGCCGGCGCCGTAGGAAGCGGTTTTGGCATGAGGATGCTGCAACGTAATGTTATTTGAATGCAAGCAGTTACGGCGCAACAGCGCTGCGCCATTGCTGGCACACATTGTGAAGTATGTGGCGGTATGCGCGCATCACTACTCACCTCCCTGGTTTGCTCTTCGCTGCTAGCTGCTTCAGTCGGCGCCACCACTACAGGCTGCACCGGCCAAGAAGCTATCAGCGAGGTAGATGAAGAAGATGGCTTGGTGGTGCCCGAAGGCAAAGAGGATGACTTCTTTTCTACGGCTGCGGCCGAGTACATTTTTCAAGGCCGCGCCCAAGTGCAAGTTGCCGCTGGCCAAGGTTTGGCCGAAGCGAAAAAGCTCATCAGCCTTAAACACACCGCCATCGCGTGGTTCGTCAATGCCTACTTGGTCGACAAAGAGCACGACGAATCCAACGCCAGTTACGGCGGCTTCAATGCCATGGTGAAAACCGGCGCTTATACCGATTTGGAGATTATCGACAAAGGTGGTGGCGTGTTTGAATTCACCTTCAAACAAATTATTGCTGGCCCGCAAAATCTGCTTAGCAAATTGCCGCTGAGCGCTGGCAAGATCAACATTGAAATCGGCAAGCCAAGCAACGCAGAAATGGCGCTGCTCGAAACCAACAATGAATGGTACCGCCAAGCGCCGTGGGACAACTGGAATCCAAGTGCCGTCGCTGCAGCGCAAAAAGAAACCATCAGTTTTGCGGTCAGCCGTGAAAAAGCCTCGAACGATGCCTGGTGGGATTACAAAAAACTATTGGCCGACGACAAACTCACCATCGACGCGCACTTCGGCTGGGACTACCACAGCGCGTATCACACCAAACACTCCCAAGAATTGTATAGCTTTTTGTTGGCGCGCGGTTTTAAAAGCCCGGTGTCCAGTTGGGACAAATACACCCGCACCAGCGGCCCGCTGACACGCAAAATGAAAGCCAACGGGCGTGACGTCTCGGTTGAAGTTCGCATCTATTATGGCCGCACGGGCACTGACACAGACCCAGACACGGCGGCGGGCGGCATCGTGTTGGAAAACGACATGCGCGAATCACTTAACACCCGCGATGTGGTTATTTACTCAGGCCACTCGGGGCCGTTTTATGGCTTTGCCTTGGCCAACTGGAAAAAAACCGACGAAGGCGATCTCGATGACAGCGAAATGTCGACGGTCGCTATGCCGTCCGACCGGTACCAAATTGTGTTGGCAGAAGGTTGTGACACCTACATGACCGGTCAAGCGTTCAAACTCAATCCAAACAAGATGGGCAAGAACATCGACATCGTCACAACTACGTCGTTTTCCAATGCTGGCACGGCCACCACCGTCACCAACTTTGTTACCAAATTGATCGAAAACACCAGCGGCACGCTGCGGCCTAAGCCAGTCTCAGTGATGTTGACGGACTTAAACGCCCCCTCACAATATGGCTTCAACACGCTCTATGGCATCCATGGCATCGACGACAATCCGCAGTTGAGTCCATTTGCTGACGTGTCAAAATCTTGTAAGTCATGCACCAGCAACGCCAGCTGCGGCGCAACGGGCAACTCGTGCGTTCGGCTCAGCGCTGGCACCGGCAAAGTGTGCGCATCAGCCTGCACTACCGACGCGGCATGTCCAACCGGCTACGCTTGTCGCAACATTGCCGCTGGCTCGACCGTGTTTGCCAAAGCCTGTGTGCCTAAGACGCTGCGCTGTCAATAGCGTCGACGGTCACCGCTGTACCGGCAACCGCAACTTGATCGCGGCCGGCATGTTTGGCTCGATACAACGCAACATCGGCACGCGCAACGAGCTGATCAGCGGTTTCGCTGCCATCATGCTGCGCTAACCCAATGCTGACGCTAAGGGGAAGTGCGGCTCGTGAGTCGGTCGGTGTACCGATGTGAATTGCGTGGACGCCGACCCGGATCCGTTCACTCACGATGACGGCTTGCTGCAGTGTTGTGTGCGGTAAAATCATCGCGAATTCTTCACCGCCATAACGGCCGGCCACGTCGTCGGCGCGTAGCATCGAAATGCACTGGCCATGCCGCCGCGCTCGCGCTAGCTCGGCTGCGAGCCTTTCAAAAAAAGCAGCGCGATTGGCTAAGCCGGTGAGCACATCGGTGCCACTGAGATGTTCAAGTTCACGCTGCCGTTCGTGCAGTTGCCGCATCAATGAAATCTGCATGGCGACGACGATGACCGCAACAAAGATGGCCGGCATGCCAAACGCGCCAATCCACGCTGGGTGCAACTGACCGTCGGCGCAGGGCGCCGTTTTCAAAAACGGGGCATAGGGCAACACGCCGAGTTGCGGTAGCACCATGCCGGTGGCCGTGCCGATGGCCATGGCGATCAGCCCAGACTTGATGGCTGCGCCAAAAAGCAAATAGCCAAACACCGGCAAGCCGACCAACAAAATACTAAACGGCGTGGTGAATGAGCCAACGGTGTACAGCGAGATCGAAAGACACACGGCCCAAAAGTGAATTTCGATTTGCACCAGCCAAGGC
>JAGPDK010000575.1 GCA_018057605.1 Kofleriaceae bacterium
CATATGCACGCTGCTCATCCATCGCATCGAGCGCGGTGCTTGGCGGAAAATACGGCGGGGTTCCCGTGACCAGATCAAACTGTTGACCGAGTTGCGCAATTGCCGTGGGGTCGCGCAAGTCACCATGAAAGGCTTGCACTCGAGCGGTGAGGCCGTTGTCGACGATATTGCGCTGGACCAAATCAAACGACATTTGTTGCGCTTCGATGCCGACGAGCTGAGCTTGCGGCAACGTCCACGCCAAATGCAGCAGCACCGAGCCGATGCCGCACCCCAAATCGGCGATGCGGGTGGCGGTCGGGGCGGCTTGGTTCGCAACCCATGCGGTCACGGTGTCGTCCGACGAAAACCGATGGCCTTTTTTGCGTTGCCAAAGCGTCACATCGCGGGTCAGGCGGTCGTGGGTTAGTTCACTCATGGGGTGGGTTTTTCGGCGAGGAGTGGGATAAGCGCGCCTTGGTAATCGCGCCATGCCGGCTTTTGTTCTTTGCCGCGCCGCAATTGTACGGCGGTGCTAATGGCGGGCAATGGCAGGGCTTCGATCGGTGGGGTTACCCCAAGCGCGGGTGCTTTTTGCTTGATGGTCGCCGTTGCGACGGGGGCGGCGACGGGCGCCGCGACGGTGACAAATACAAAGGTCCGATGCGCGTCGGCCGGTGCGAGATTGACGCAACCATGGCTACGGGCGCGACCAAAAGCGTCGTGCCAATAGGCGCCATGTAACGCAAAATTTTTGCGAAACGTCATCGTCCAGGGCACCGCGGCAACGTTCCATTGCTCGGTCGCACCGTCGGCTTGCATGCGAGCGCGTTCGCGTTTGTCGACAATTCGATAGATCCCAGTGGGCGTCTCCCAGTTCTTCTTGCCAGTCGAGATCAAGGTTGCAAACACCGGCGCGTCGCCTCGGTACAACACTAAGATCTGCTTGTCCAAATCAATGTCAAGCCAACGTTCATCAGCCGCGACGCCCTCCGGTCGGGGCACGGCGATAGCTTGCTTAATGTTGCGCGCGTCGAGCCATTGCTCAACCCCGAGGGCATTTTGTAAACGTGCGAAGCCGTCACGCACTTCGATGATGGTCACGACCGCTCGTGCCGCTAGCTTGCCCAGCAGCTTCGCTTTTCGGTTGGGCGCGCTGCGTAGCGTAAGTGCAACGCCAATGCGATGTGGATAGGCCCAGGCTGGTAGCGATAGATCGGTGATCTTTTCGCCATGAAACGTCGACGGAGAGTACCAGCTTAGTTCAGTGCGAGCGATCCACCCTTGGTCGGTTTGGACGTACTTGACGCCAGCGACCGTGAGGGTTTTAGCTTTGGGCTTCATTGCTACAAACGTCTTATCGCCGACGTGGCCCGTCGGTGTACCGGCACGAATGGCCGCCACCGAGTCATACACATCGGCGCCGTCTTTGCGGACATCGGCAAAGGTTTCGGGCAGGTGACCGAATAGCTCATCATTGCAGACGGCTGGCTGTACTGCACCTAAGGTTGACGGGCCCGCGGCCTGGCCGGCTGGCACGGCTAGCACCAGGCAAAGGCTCATCAACACGAAGCGATGCATAGTTCGATGATATGTACCATCGACGCCAGGCGCCACCTTTTGGTACGGTGCCGCCATGAAATCAGCAACGAGGTACGCGGTAGTCGCAGTGGCGGCACTTTCCTTCACGGCTTGCAAAGACCGCGCAAAAGAGGCACAGGAAGCTGCCATGCGCGAAGCCGCACTCGAAGCAAAACGCAAAGCCGCAACCATCGAAGTTGCTGAGAAGATCAATCCGCCGGTCGCGAACCATGCGCGGGTGTCGTGTGACAAGTTGATCGATGCCGCCAAATTTACGACGGCACTCGACGAAAAGCTGCCACTGCAGGTGGTGGATGTTTCATCGGGCAACGCCGAAGCGACGGCAACGTGTTCGTTGGTACGCGGTGGCGTGCCGCCGACCCCGGCCGAGCAGGCCGCGTTGCTCAAAAAGAACCCACGGCTCGGCGTGTTGCCAGGCGACGAAGTGTGTCGGGTTGCGGCTTACTGTTGGACGTTGGAGAGCGAAGAGCACCTGCGCAAGCGCTGCGGCGAACTCAAAAATCAAGATGATGACACCACCGGCGGCTACGCCTGCGTTCAGATCAGCGCGGTCGGCGCCGACGATATTAAATCATTTCGGTTCGTCGACGCTGATACCAAATGCCGGTTTGATATTAAGGGCGGGCCGAGCTTGATCGACAACGACTTAATTGCCAAATGCGCCAGGATCGCACGCGACAGCATCGGCACCGAGCAACTGGTGCCCGAAACTGAAACGCCTACGCCGTAACTTGCCGGTGAGCGCGCCGCTGGGCAGCGCCTGGAATGCGCCCGTGTCTGGTTACAACTGCCCGCGCGAGTAACGTGCGGGTTGAATGCCGGCGACTTGTCGGCGGCAGAAGGGACGGGCAGTCCCTTGTGTAGTGAACGAATGCCGGCGACTTGTCGGCGGCAGAAGGGACGGGCAGTCCCTTGTGTAGTGAACGAATGCCGGCGACTTGTCGGCGGCAGAAGGGACGGGAAAGCTGATCATTGATCTTAGTTTCCTCTTTCGTTTTAGCAGCTTGGGCACTTCGGATGTGATGGCGATGTTGACCAGCTATGACACCTCCGTCTGATGCAAATCTACCCACGAGGGGCCGCGACGTGGGGCCGACAGCGCAGGCAACTGAACGGGCGGGTGAACGGGCGGCTCACAGAGGCTCCGGAGGGAGCGAGGTGGAGCTTGAACGGAGGCGCTGCGGCTGGCCGCGCGGCCGCGTAGGTTGGTGCTCGCGCGTTGCCTGATGCGCCGCCGTCGCGTCGCGGGTGGGTGCGGGATTTGATTGCGGTGGTGAGCTTGGCACGCGGTCGGCGATCGGGGGTGGATGAGCAGGTGAATGCCGAACTTGAATTGGCGATAGTTGTTGATGTTACATGCACCGGTTGGCATCGGGATGCGTGCACGGTTGTGCGTCCGGGTTTCGGACTTCAATTTTTATGCAAAAACACGAACAATATTTTTTGATTTATGTTGACGTGGTTTTTGGGCTAAGAATCGTCGTGCTAGCTGCTCGCTTGCAAATAGCTAGTGCAGCGCTGCCTTGTACACGGCGCGAACCGATTGTCGGCGTTGGTGAACTTTTCTTGTCTCATTGACACTTCGCAGCGCTGTGAGTAAATCACAGCGTCGAAAAAGTAGGTGATAGTGTATTTGCATGGAACAAGGTGCAGCGGTGAAGGTGGCCATCGACGTCGATGCGCTGGGTGATCAAATCGCTGAAATGTCAGCGCATATCGACGCTGCGATGCATCGGCTGTTAACTGCGATTCGTGACTTCGACGTTGCCGCTGGCTGGCATGTGCAAGGCGCGTTGTCGTGTGCACATTGGTTGGCGTGGCGGGTGGGCTGGGATTTACGCACAGCACGCGAGCGGGTGCGGGTTGCACGCAAGCTGGCTGAGTTGCCGCTGGTCAACGAGCAATTGCGCCTCGGTGCGATGTCGTATTCGCAAGCCCGGGCGATTACGCGGGTGGCGACGCCTGAAAAAGAAGAACTCTGGGTCGCAT
>JAGPDK010000109.1 GCA_018057605.1 Kofleriaceae bacterium
GTATGCGGCTGTGCGTTGTCGTTGATAATCGTGCGGCAAGCCGTAACGTACCGGCGTCGCTGCTGCAGTGGGGCCAACGGGTCCATCAGGTTTGTGAAGTCATGCCTGGGACGTGGATGATCGAAGTCGAGCGAGCCTGAGCCAATAGGCATCGCGCGCCAAATCTGCTAGCGTTTGCATATGGCCGAGCCACTGATCGACGACAAGTATCGCGCGCTGCTGGTGCGCTTGCGCGAACTGGCCGGCCAAGACCGCGCGCTGCTAATCGCTTTTTCCGGAGGTGTTGACTCGGCATTTTTGCTCCGGGCCGCCATCGACGCCGTCGCCGACCGCGCGTATGCGGTTACCGCGGTGTCCGAAACCATGGCGCGCTCCGAAATCGCCGACGCCCAAGCCTTAGGCGTCGAACTTGGGCTTGGCGCACGGCACTTTGTCGTCGAATCACACGAATTACAGCGCCCCGGGTTTGCCCATAATCCAACCAATCGATGCGCCTTGTGCAAAACCGAGCTGATGTCGGTAGCGCTTCCATTAGCCGAAAAACTCGGCGGCGCAGTAATCGCACTGGGCACCAATGTCGATGACTTAGGTGATTTTCGCCCGGGCATAGCCGCTGCGGCCGACGGGGGTGCAGTCACGCCAATGGTCGATGTTGGCTTGCGCAAAACTGAAATCCGCGAACTGTCGCAACAGCTTGGCTTGCGCACGTGGAACAAGCCGCAGCTCGCCTGTCTGTCATCGCGTTTTCCGCATGGCACCGAAATTACAATTGATCGCTTGCGCCGGGTGGATGAATTCGAAGATGGCTTACGCCAATTGGGGTTCGGCCAACTGCGGGTCCGGTTTCATGACCAAATCGCCCGGGTCGAACTGCCCACCGACGACATCGCCCGGGCCTGTGCCCCAACGTTGCGCACCGCAATTAGCAACCTTGGCAAACGTCTCGGCTTCACATTTGTGACCGTCGACCTCGATGGCTTTCGCAGCGGCTCGCTCAATCCCCCACTGCTGCAACTCGGTCGCCGCATCCATGAACGGTCATAGGAGCAGCGCAACGTTGGCTAGCCTGGTAATTGCCACGCTGGCAATGCTTGGTGTTCCTGCTGCGCGTGCGCAACCCAAGCCAGCGTGGCGAGCCAAAAAAGACCTCGACTACGCCAGCAAAAAAGCTGGCTTTAATGCGCGGTTGCGGCCCGTGGTGGGACAGCCAGCGCGCAAGCTCATCAATTTTTATAACACCTGGACCGACGAGTGGCTGGCGATCGACCCCGAAGCGTACGCCAAAGAATTACGGCTAGCCAAACCGCGCCGGCAACCACTGCCGCGACTCACGGCCCGTACCTACGATGAGTTTCTGCGCTGCCATTTCACCAACGAAGCCACCGTAACCGAGCCACGCTTGCCGGTATTTGCGCTGTCGGCAGCATTACATTTTCACGCTCCGGTGGTTGACGTGGTGTCTGCGTTCCGCCACCCCAAATACAATTTGATGCTGCGCAAAAAAGGCCATCAAGTGGCACGCGAGTCACAACACACGTTTGGTCACGCCATCGATTTCCGATTGCGCGGCGTTAACGTGCAAGCCCTGCACGCCTGGGCCGTCGCGCAAAAACATGGCGGCGTTGGCTTCTATTTGGAAAGCGGATTTATTCATATGGACGTTGGGCCAATCCGCTACTGGAACGGCGAGTAACCGCGTACAGTTGGCTCATGTGGCTGTGGATCACGCTCGGTATTCTGGGGTTTCTGCTGCTGGTTGCCGTGCACGATGTCGTGCAAAAGCGCCACGCCATATTGCGCAACTTCCCGGTGATCGGGCACTTGCGCTACTGGCTCGAAAAAGTCGGCCCCGAATTGCGCCAGTACATCGTCACGTCAAACGATGAAGAGCGGCCATTTTCCCGTGACCAACGCCGTTGGATCTACTCGTCAGCAAAAAAGGAAAACAACTATTTTGCGTTCGGCACCGACAATGATCTCGATCGCAGCCCGGGGCATATCATCGTGCGCCATAGTGCGTTTCCGGTGCATGCACCGGCGGCTGGCCAACCCGGTTACGATCCAACGTATCCGGTGCCATGCGCCCGCATCCTGGGCGGGTTTCGCCAACGCAAGCTGGCGTTTCGCCCGAGCTCGATCATCAACACGTCAGCAATGAGTTACGGGTCGCTGTCCGGCCCCGCCGTGGAAGCCATCAATCGTGGCGTGGCCCTCGCTGGCGCCTTGCAGAATACCGGCGAAGGTGGCATCTCCGATTTTCACCGAAAAGGCGGCGATATTATTTGGCAACTTGGCACCGGCTATTTCGGTTGCCGCGATCAGGCCGGTCGGTTTTCTAAAACCAAGCTGCTCGAATCAATCGCCTCGGCCAAAGTGCGCGCAATCGAAATCAAGATGAGTCAAGGCGCCAAGCCTGGCCTTGGCGGGGTACTGCCGGCGGCCAAAGTAACTGCGGAAATCGCTGCGATTCGCGGCGTTCCCGTCGGTAAAGACTGCATCAGTCCAGCCGCTCATACCGAATTCCACGATGTGTCGAGCATGCTCGACTTCATCGAAATGCTCGCCGAGACCACCGGGTTACCAGTTGGTATAAAATCGGCTGTCGGCGATATTGTTTTTTGGCAGCAGCTTGCCCGCGCCGTCGAAACGACTGGCCGCGCGCCTGATTTCATTACCATTGATGGCGGCGAAGGCGGCACCGGCGCCGCTCCACTGGTGTTCACCGACCACGTCGCATTGCCGTTCAAGATCGGCTTCGCCCAGGTGTACCGCGCGTTCGCAGAGCGTGGCGTTGCTCAAAACCTAGTCTTCATTGGCTCAGGCCGGTTGGGCCTGCCAGAAAGCGCGCTGCTTGCGATGACGATGGGCTGCGACATGATCAACGTAGCTCGCGAAGCCATGCTGGCCATCGGCTGTATTCAAGCACAACGCTGTCATACCGGGCACTGCCCGACCGGCGTTGCGACCCAAAACAAGTGGCTGATGCGTGGACTTGACCCTGCGTCGAAATCCGCGCGCTTGGCCAACTACATCACGACACTGCGCAAAGAACTACTGCACCTTGCCAACGCAACGGGATACCACCATCCCGCGGCCGTCCCGCTCGAACTGATGGATATTCTCGGCGACGGCTACACCACCCGCGCCGCGCTCGATGTGTTTGGCTACTCGGCTGGCTGGGGCCTGCCGCCGGTGGCCGACCTCGAACGACTGACGCCGCCGTAGGTTATTCACCGCCGACCGGCCCAGGCCACGTCGGGTAGCGTCACGATCCATGGCGCGCGGCATGTCGCTATCGGGCGACAATACCGTGGTCTTCGGACAGCGCCCATTGAATCAGCGCCTTGGCGACCGGATCATCAATGTACGCCGCCACCGGTATTCCGGCGCGCTGAGCGAGCACCTTGAGCCCTGCGCTCAAGCTTTGCGCGCTTGCAACGCCAGCGCGATACGATGCCATCGCTAAGCCCGCCGCAAACGCTACATGGTTGAAGCGCGACGCATCAATTGCCAAGGCAAATGGTCGCAGATCGTTCATGGCATTCGACGGGATCAGCCGACGCAAACGCTGCATCTGCGTTGCCACGGCATCAAGATCTACGCTCACCGCCGGAAAGTCAGGCTGGAACAACCGCACCAGTGCGATCACGAGTACGCCGAGTTCCTGGGCCGGCAGGCGAGCTGCGACGGCGAGCTGGGACTGCGCCAGTTTAAGCGCCGCCCCAGTCGCAAAACGAATCGCATCGCGGTTACCAGCCGCAATCGTACTGCCGATTACCAGCGACAGGGGATTGGTCGGTTCGGCGCCAAAAGCCAACGGTTGGCGTTGCGAAACGTAGACGTCGATCTCGGCAAAACCCAACGCGCCAGCAACCGTTAACGCAGCACGCGCCACCGGCTGATCACTCGCAACTTTGTCACTGCGGGTAACACCATGGTGCCGCAAATCCACGCCGATATGTTTCGCTAAGCGCTCACCGAGCAATTGAAACAATTGCCGCAACTCGGGTTGCACGTCAGCCGGGTAAATCACTTCATCCGCTTCCACCGTGAGCAAACTGCTCGGCGTAGGAATCATCGGAGTTTTGGAATTTACCGCAACCTCCTGCCCGGTGACGATGGCCACCATGTCGTGGGCCGAGCGTGCAATCGCAATGCTGCCATCGACCCCAGCTTCATGTCGCGCTTCCATGGTACGGGCAAGCACGCGATACGCGTCGACATCGTGCGGATGCGCCTCGATACGGGCGCGAACAGCACTTGCCACCCGGCCGAGATGAACCCGAATCGAAACCGTGTCGCTGCGGCGTTTGTAGAACTTGATTAAGCCCTCCAGCGCCGTTGCACTACTCGGCGCGCCGTCGAGGGCTTGATTATAGGCACGCTCGGCTCGCTTGACATCGCCAAATCCACTCTCGAAAATTCCCGCAACCCGATGCCAATGGGCCACCCGGGCATCGGCATTTTCTTCGTTCTTCACTAAGTGCTCGGCCGCCGCCATCGCTCGATTCCAATCGCCTGCGGTGCCCGCAAGCTCGGCGATGCGCGTGAGTGCTTCTTCGTCATCGGGGGCGTGAACCAAGGAGCGTTCGAACCAGGCTAGCGCAGTTGCCGGTTCGCCCAACCGATCCGCATACAGCATACCGAGCCGCTTCGAGAGCGAACGTAGCACCTCCGGCGAGCGCTCAAGCCGTGCGCGCGCCATCAGCGCGCTCGCCGCACCTGGCCAATCACCAAGTTCCCATGCAATATCAGCCAACGCGGTTTGCGCACCAATGTCATTAGGCGCGATCCGCAAAATTTCGCGGTAGTGCGTCATGGCACCTTCACGATTTGACAGAAAGTTGCGATGCAGTTCGGCTACCGCACGATGCAACTCGCGTTTTTGCATTGGCGCTTGCTCGACGGCCAGTCGGTGCTCCAACACGAGCGCCAGCTCATCGTGGCTGCCTTCTTCGCTTAACAAAATACGCATCCGCAAAAAAGCATCGCGATGCGCGGGGTCAGCTTCAAGCACGTATCGGAATGCTTCGATGGCGCGTTCCGGCACCAAGGCTTTTTCCATGAGGACCACACCTGCGAGATGGAACAGCTGGGTTCGGCGCTGCACTTCGTGGGTAGCAATCGCCTCGCGTAGCGCTGCATTGGCAGCATCAACCCACAATTGCCCGCGCAGCGAAGCACGGCGCCAACCTTCGAGTGCTGGGATGTAGGCAGGCATGACCGATTCTGCTGTGCGGAACCGCGCAATGGCCGTTTCAAGCTGACCCGCGTCGGCCCAATGCACACCAGCCCGCGTCAAAAACGCAGCCTGCGACCGAGCATCACCGGCAAAATAGGCAGCAATACAATCATCGTTGGCCGCTAACTCTTGCGTGTCATCCAACGCATGGGCCGCACGTTCGGCGAACAACAACGCGCCACGCAACGGCGGCGTGTGCTGCAACGCTTTGCGACTCAATTCCAAAATGCGCCGTGAATCCGCGTCCATCGCTTCAAGCGTAGCGGCCGCGTCTTGAAACAGATGACTGGCAAATTCGGCGTCGGTGACGGCCAGTTCGGCCTGGCGCTGGCGCGCAACCGCAATTGCATGCGCATCATGGCGCAACGCACTGACCATCAACATGCGGTCGAGCGTGCTCCAGCGTTGCGGCGCACATTCATACGCAATCTGCAGTGCCGCGCGCGCGCCTTCAACGTTGCCGCGTTGCAACAACTCAATATCCGCCAGTTGTACTTGAGCGTCGGCAATGGCCGCTGGATCGCCCAGTTGTTCAGCGAACTGAACGCGACCAACGGCGCGCACCGCTGCCAACGCAGCATCGCCACGGCGCTGCGCCAGTTGCTCACTAAGCGACGTAGCCCCCGGATCGCCGGGGCGCAACGTTAATGCGGCGGCCAAGGCAGCTTCCGCCGCCGGATGGTCACCGCAATGAATTAGCAGATCGGCCTCGCGCATCAACCGCACATACGCGTGTTCACGCGCTGCGGGGTTGCGTAGCACCTCCGGCGAAATCGCCCGCGACGCGCCTTCGCCATCAGCATTCACGTTTGCATCCGCATTGGCCGGGACAACAGCCTGCCCGGCCCGACGCGACGCGAGCGCGTGCAAATCGCTAATAAGCGCCGACGCCGGCCAATGGTTTGCCACTTGCTCAAACATCGCGGCAGCTTCGCTGGCGGCACCACCATCGAGCAACAGCTGCGCGGTTCGCATCCGTAGTGCGGCGCTTGCGTCGGCGTTACTGCCGACGGTGGTATTCGCGGCATCTTCAAAAATCTTCGCTACGTCGACAGCGCGTTCCACCCGATCGTTCGACGCCCCGTGTAATGCGACCAAGGTTCGCAGCGCCACCCAACGGGCGTCGCTGCGGTCGTCGCTGCATCGTTCCAATTCGATGAGCGCCGCGTCGGCATCGCCAGTGGCCAGGCAACTATGGGCCGCGCGCAGCACGCGTGCCAAGCGCTCCTGAGCAGTTAGCGCATCCCATAACTGATCGGCACTCGCAACATCCGCAGGCGCGAGCGCATTGAGCGCCGCCAAGGCCAACGTGGGTTGACTCTCATCGAACAATACTTGCCACGATGCCCGGCGCTGCGCCGTATCTGCGGCAGCGTCGGCGTCGGCGGCAATGAACAGTGCGGCCAAGTTGGCGCGCAACCGATAATAGTTACCACCCAACGCGCCATTGCTCGCGTCGGTTAATAATTCGAGATGGGCATCGTTGAGCCCGGCGGCCCGCAAGTGCGGTGCAATCAACGCCACGTACGATGGACTACACGGCTGTCCAAGCAAGGCTTGTTGGGCCATCGGCAATTGGCCCAGCCGTAAATATTCGGCAGCATCCGACCAAGGGTCTGCACCAACCACCGTCGCGTGACCAGCTTGTTGACGGGCGTACGCCGCAAGTTCGACATGATCAAACAGCATGGTCCAATCAGCGGCCCCTCGCGCTGCATTGGTTAAGGCCGCGACACTGCGCAAACTTTGCAATGGTGCGTCTTGCGCGTCTTGCGCGTCTTGCTGAGGCGGTAATGCGGCGACAACCGCTGCAGCGCGGCGACGCACAGCTTCATTGACGGACGGAACCTGCATGATGAGCGCATTCGCCGCAGGGCTGATTATCGACCACGAATTGGCCAACCCTGGGCTACCTGGTTCACCGAGTTGCAATGAACGCAACCGCGCCGCAGCGCTGATGCACGCATTTTCTACGCCAGTTTGCGGGGTTACCAACTCCGCCATACCAGCGTAATAAACCGCTGCAGCGTCGCGCTGCCCGCGCAGCAGCGCAACACGCGCGAGTTCCATTAGCAACAAGGGACTCGACGCATCGGCTTGATGCGCGTTCGTGATTACCTCATCATGGTCGGAATCACTCGCGAGCGACACCCCCGCACGCGCGAGGGCAAGGCCGGTTCGCAACGCTGGATCCGTCAACGCACCGTCGAGAAGTGCCATCGTGGCCGCAAATTCATCAATGCGACCATCACACAACGTCAATTCAAGTTGCGCGAACAAAGAGGGCACATCCGTAACTCGGACATCGAGGATCTCACCAACCGCGACGCGGGCCAGGTCCAACTCGCCCGCAGCCATCAGTAAATCAACTCGGTGGCGCGCCAACAAAGCTCGCTCGTCATCGTTGACCATCGCTTGTTCCAGTTCGAGCAAACGCTGAATTTCGACCGAATCACGGGCCCGCACCGCCAGCCCGCGCAAACCCTGGAGCACCAAGCGCGCCGTTGGGTCATCGAGCAACGCTGCGTCGTAGTGCTGCCGCGCGCGCTCAACGTGATCAATGCGCTCGCTGATACGCCCTGCTTCGCTGCGCAAGCTCGAGGCGACGGCCACATCGTCGACAATCGCGATTTCACGCTCAAGCACCGCTAACCAATCGGCCTGAGTTTCTTCGGCGAGCGGCGCCGCCTTGCTCTGTTCCGCGAAGAGCGCTGGATCAATCGTCCAACCGATCGCAACAGAATCGTCACGGTGTTCGCCATACAATTCCGCGATTGCGGGGCGCGTTGGGACATATTCGGACGGAATCGGTGCGGCGCCATGCGCCATAATCGTGGGGGCGCGCGAAGGCCCCGCAGCTAAAACCGCATCGGGGTCGAGCGCAGGAGTGCCCAACACGGGTGATGCGCTGGCGGCACGCAGGCGATTCGGTGCCCACGCCGGTGGTTCAGCGACAGCGTCGTCCGAGGCCCGAAAGTCATCATCCGGCGCTGCAACAATACCTAGTATTGTTGAACCTCCGATTTCGATCGAAACGTCCATCGAATCGTCATCGCCTCGCATCACGGGAGCGCCTAGGTAGGCTTCATCCGCAACTTCCGTTTCGAGTGCGCTTGGCGCAACCGACGCACTGGCCGGATCCGCAAAGTCCGCAAAGTCCGCAAACTCATCAAACTCACTACCTGTGGCAGGTTTCTTGCGCCCCTGCAGCGACGGTGGCGTGGTCGCATTCCCGCCGGCACCACCAGTGATGCGTTTCGCACGATCTTGCGCGACGGCGACCGGGCCGGCCGAAGTACGCCCGGCTACGCCGGCATCAGCTGCACTGACCGGTGCCGACTCCAAGCGTATCGGCGGCGCAGCGGTAACTGAACTTTCGCCGCGACGAACAATGTGAGCGGTGCGTTTGACGACCGATTCCGCTTTGGCGATTGGCTCCGCCTTCGGGCTCGCTTGTGCGTCGGCCTGTGGGCTGGCGTCAATTTCAATATCATCGTAGGCATCATCGTCGACGGACACATCGAGGGTTGCCGCCGGTTCCATCACGCTCTGCGCGCCCATCTCGTTGAGATCGACGACCACCGTCGAGTGATTCGCAGCCTCGAAGCCCGACGGATGCGACGGAGGTACAACTGCCGTCGTTGCCCGGCGCACGATAGCTGGGGTGCGCTTGGCTTCCGACTCCAACGCCGGCGCTAACGAACGTTGGCGAGCTGGCGGCGGCGGTGCCACCACGGGGTCGTCCAGATCGCTGTCTGGCCCCATCACCACATTCGTTCGCGCCACCAGCGGAAACGGCCGCGAAGCTGACGTGAACACATCGTCTTCAGCCACGTCGACATCCTGCGCGTCGATGGTATCGCTAAGAAAGTTAGTCGCCGCAACTGGTCGCAATCGTGGATTCGTTACATCTTCCGCGCTGCTTGGCGCCCGTCCAGCGCTGGCGGCCAACAGTGAGCCCAAGGCGGTTGGCGCACCTTCCACACCCGCCATCGAAAAATCAGATTCCCGTATCGGATCATCCGCGTCGAGCGTCGAAATGCTGTCTTCTTCGTCAGCTTCTTCGATTGGAATCGTCACCGGACGCATGACCGCGGCACCGCGTGGCGCGGCCACAGTCAGCGCAGGCGCGGTGGGCGCGCCAATCGATGTGGCAACTCCAAGCTGCCGCTTCGCCGCCGCTGCACTGGCAACTGCGAAATCGGCAAAATCTTCATCCAGTTCGACGCCAGCATGCCGCAATTCAGTAGCATCGCCGATATCGCCGATATCGCCAATTTCACCAATTTCAGCAATTTCAATTGTTGCGAGATCACGGTCGACATCGCCATCAGCCGCACTAACATCAAGCGTTTCATTGGCATCGGCATTGTTGTCGGCACCCATCGTCGGCGCATGATCGTCAATCAGGGAATCGAACCCACGATCCCAATCTTCGATATCCAAGGCCAAATCATCACCGAGAAAGCCCTTGTTGTTTGGATCTTTGGTTTCGCTCACTGCGCACCTCCACCGCGCGCGAGCCCAAGCTCGTCGCGGCTTTGTCGATGTTCCACCGACACGGACCACGCCAACAAATCTTGGGCGATGGCGTTATCTGCTACTGCGCGCGCACCGCGCCCCACGTCTAACCATTCAAATGCAACCGCAATATCACCAGCCCATAACAAACCGGCGCGATGCGCCAGCGCCAACACACCATTGCGATAATCGAGCAAAGCGGTGAGTTCACTGCCACGCGCAGCCAAGGCAACGACGGTTGCGCGATCTTTGCGTGACAACTTGCGCATGGCCCGCGCACGGTCGACCGTCACGGGTTCTTCGGCTTGCACCAACGCGGCAAGGCCGGGCGGCACCGGGGCCTCAGCTGAACGCAAACTGGCAACATAGTAACTAACCAAGTCAACTTCCTTGAGCTCAGCAATCGTCGACAGCCGCTCCGCTAACAGTGCTACGGTGCGCGCAAGTTGATAGCGGGCCGCGGGCGTCGCGCCGGATGCGATATCGGCGCCCATGCACAGCGTTCCATCGTCGGTAGTCAACGTGCGCGCCCCCCCTGCCCGGGTCTCGCTGATGAAGATATCTGCGCCTTCAACTCCAAAAAACTGCAGCGTGGCACTCAGCGCGATATACTTGTCGGCAAGCTTCTTTTGGGCCACGCGATCGCTGCGGGTAAAGCCAAACTTGCTCGGTTCCAACCCTTGCACCGTCGTAACCGTGGTGCCAATCGCTCGCCAAAAATCGTGGCACGCGGTTGCGGCTAGATATGCCTTCGGCCTCACGCTGGCTGCCACCGCCGGGCTCAACCGTTGTTGCGCCAGCCGCTTCCAATCAAACGGTGCGACGTGGGCTCTACCATTTTTGAGTACCAATCGCTGATCAGGCGTGGGCACGCCAACAGCTTCCACCGCAGCCAACGCCATGAACCGGGCATCAACGTCACTTTGCCAGCTGTAGATCATTGCCAACCGATCATACGCACTCGCTGCGGTCGGATCTGCAAAAACCGCGGCGCGTGCATCATTAGCGGCAGCTTCAAGCACGTCGGCTTTGGCTGGGCCATCTAAGAGTTCCGCGAGATCACGCACAACATCAAGATTGAGCGGGTCATGCACGCGCGCGCGGTCCAATGCCAGCCGCGCGCCGCCCTTGTCGTTGAGTTTGTCGCGGAGCATTTGCCCAAGGCGATGCTCATCCCGCGCGTTGTCGGCGCGACTCGCCCGACGCTGAGCTAACTCGCGCAATTGCGCCGCTGCAACATCCCAGGCTTGACCACGCGTAGCCAACGCGAGCAAGCGTTCGCGCAACGCAATGTCGAACGGCGTCCGCGCCACCAAATGATTGAGCTGCTCAATCGCACCCGTGACATCATTGGCAGACTCTTCAAGTACCCGCGACAATTCAAGTTCGTAGCGCGCTGCGACTAGGCCCGTTGCATTCGCAACACAACGCCGCCATAAGCTCAACGCAATGTGTAGTTCACCGGCGGCCAGCGCAATTTCGCCGCGCCGCCAGCACGCTTCTACGTGGGTGGGATGATAGTACAAAACGTGATCTAAACATGCACGCTCGCGATCAGCCGCGAGGCCACCTTCAACCGAAGAACCCAGTGTTGAACGTTGAAAATACAACGACGCGATGAGCTGGGTGACGGCGGGCTGATGGGCCGGTGTAGCGGCGGAATCATCCATTTGCCCAATCAAATACGCAATACGCCGAGCCAGCACACTATCGAGGCGAGCCGGCACCCGATCGAGTTGCAGCAACGTACGTAACGCCGCAAACTCTTCGGCGCCCGGATCAATTTCCAAAATCCGCATGTAGGCGGCGATTGCTAGTTCGCGATCGCGCTCTGATTTGCCAGCCAGCGCGTTGGTGTCTACAATCGCAACCGCAGCGCGAAACTGCGCCAGTTGGTTTTCGGTATCACCAAGTTGCGTACCAAGTGCAATATGTACCGCAGCGGCCATGTGCAGATTGCCGCCGAGCTGCGCCAGCCGCAAGTTGGCACGAAGTACGCGCATGTCCGTCGGCGCGTGGGCAACGAGTGATGCCACAAGGGTCGCGGCAGCGCGCAGTTGCCCCGCATCCATCAACGCCGCGGCTTGTTCAATTTGCCAATATAGTCGCGCCGCCGCACTACCCGCCCCGGCTGCAGCCGCAGCATAGAACTGACTTGCCGAAACGGCATCGGTAGCATTGCGTTGGGCTATTTGTGCAGCCAACTCAATCGCGAGGCGATCCTGGCCAAACCGTGCCTGGGCTTGCTTCGCTAAGCCGTACGCTGTCGCGAGATCGCCGGCGACAAACTGTGCCGTTGCAGCGCGCACATATAATGCCGCTGCAAGCGCTGGGTCGACGGAATGCTCGGCCAATTTTTGATGCCAGTGCGCAACCTGCTCGGCATTGCGATCCGTGGCTGCAACCAACGCCATGCCTAGCAATGGGCCGGGCCGTGCGCCATCAATCCGCTCGGCTTGCGCAAAGTATGCCGCCGCTTGGGTTGAATCACCTACCGCCAGCGATTGCCAGCCGCTGTATTCGGCCAGCTCACCAGCAAATCGGCTGGTGCCCGCACTTGCAAGCAACGCGTCGGTGAACGCCGGCTGCGGCGCAACATCGCCGCCGGCCATCGCAGCAAACGCCTTGAGTTCAAGGTCATGGGCAGGTGCGGCGGCCAGCGCCGCAGCATACCCCTCCGCAG
>JAGPDK010000110.1 GCA_018057605.1 Kofleriaceae bacterium
ACATCACATCGCCGACCACCAGCACTCGCTTGCCACGTAGTTTTTCGACGACAGCGCTGTGTTCTTGCATGCGGCGTGCGTAGTAACGCGGTTCGCTAGCGCTTGCAACCAGCCGCCGTAGTACGCCCACGTTACCAACTGCAAAAGTTGTGCGTGGTAGTCCCGGTCAAACCTCGCGGCAGGTTAGTTTGCCGAGCGCAGCAATGAGCACGGTAGTTTCAGCGTATGGTATTGAGCAACCGTGACTGAACCTGCCATTGCACCTCCGGCATCCGCTGCCGGCGACCGCAAAGCCAACCGCGGCCAATGGTTACACGCGTTGTTCAAGCGCATCCGCACTGCGGTAGGGACTTGGCAACTCACCTTTTGCACCATCGCGGCCCTAACGCTGGCAGTGATGTATTGCCACAACGATAATCTCGACAAACATCCCGAAGCCCCTCGCGGTGATGGCATCTACCGCCCGGTGTTAGCGCGCGGCGATGGTCACATGCACTTTTTGTTTACACGATCGTTGGTCTTCGATCGTGACACCAATCTCGATAACGATTTGGCGCGCTTTGGCGATCCGTGGAACCAACCGCGCACCGTCACCGGTCGCAAAAACGTGATGCAACAAATTGGACCTTCGCTGATCCTCGCTCCAGTGCTGGCTGCTGCTCACGGCGCTGCGCTCGTCGGTAATCTGTTCGGTGCGAATATACAAACCCACGGCTACACGTTGTTTCATCAACGCATTGTCTTTGCCACCAGTGTGTTGTTCGCATGGCTCGCGGTTGGCCTAGGCTTAGCCGTCGTGCTGCGCCTCGGCGGTGGCCGTTGGGCGGCGACCTGGAGCGCCCTGGCCGTCGCGCTCGGCACTACGCTTACGTATTACGCCACGTACATGCCGAGCTACGCCCACACGATGGACGCCGCGGCATGCGCTGGATTTTTCACGCTCTGGCTCTGGACCTACCGCGATCGGCGCTGGCGACGCGCCCTCTGGATCGGCATCATGCTCGGGGTTTGCCTAACGGTGCGCGTGCAAAACATCTTGCTCGGCAGCGTCATCGTCCTCGAGCTTAGCCTATTGGCCGGCCACCAAATTCGCCACGCCGCCAGCGCCAGGCAGGCGTTGCGCGAACTCGGTCGCATCGCTGCCCACGGCGCACTTTGCTTGGTTATCGCGTTGCTGATTTTTAGCCCGCAACTCTACGTCTGGAAATCATTCTACGGCGCATGGATCACTACCCCGCAAGGCCCCGGCATGATGCGCTATGGCCACCCCATGGTGCTTGAATTTTTATTTTCGGCGCGCAATGGGTGGCTCGCGATGCACCCCATCGCCTACCTCGGCGTCATCGGGCTTGCCCTCGGCGTGATCGCGGGCCCGAAAATGCAGCGCACGAGCGAACGCTCGGCGCGAGACCCGCACCTCGGTGGCAACGTGCGCGTGGTCAGTGCGGCACTGCTACTCGCCATCGCAACTCAAGTGTATGCCAACGCAGCCACCCTCGACTGGTGGGGCAGTGCCTCGTTTGGCCAGCGACGCATGGCTTCCGCGACGCTGCCTTTGATCGTCGGGGTAGCGATACTCTGTAGCCTTGCAAATCAAGTAGTGCGCCGACTACCACGCGCGATGCGCCACGGCACCGCGATTAGTGTCCTGGCTTATTTCGTTGCATGGAACCTGTCGTGGGTTGGGCGTCTACGTCACGGAGCAACTGCGGGCCGCGACAACAGGTTGCCGTGTTGCGCCGACACAGCCTGGCCGTTGTCGGTGATCGCCAAACCAGTCTATGCTGCAATGGGCAACCCTTTTGCACTACCAGCGTCGGCACTGTTCGCTTGGCGCCACAACGTACCGTTGAATCGCTGGGACCGCGTCGTCGGTAGTTATCCATTGGTGCCACCTTTTCTGGGCTATCTCGACGGTAGCTATCGGATGGCGACCGGCGTTTGGAACCTTACCGACGGCAACGGCGCTGAGTTGGCACTTGATGGCTGGGCCAAGCCGCAACACGATGGCAAGCAGCGTTGGCGCTGGACCATCGCCAAACGCGCCACCGCATTGCTGCCACTGCTCATCCCCGAGCCGCATCGCATCACGATTCCCATTTTCGCCAACACCTCGCCCGATGCACCGCAAACCGTAGTCGTACGCTGCAACGGAGCTATTGTTGCCCAAACCGACGTTGCCAATCATTGGACCAACGTTTCCTTCGACACCGA
Source organism: Kofleriaceae bacterium (assembly GCA_018057605.1). Lineage (GTDB taxonomy): Bacteria > Myxococcota_A > Polyangia > Haliangiales > Haliangiaceae > JABFXX01. The sequence goes on from JAGPDK010000110.1 coordinate 2,215, forward strand.
CGGCCGCGTCGGCGAAAGCCTGATCCAAATCGAAGCATTGCCGATGCCGTACATGGTCGCCACGGCACCGGCCCCCGCCACACCTCCGCCGCCCCCCGTCGCCGTGCCCGTCGCCGTCGCCATCGGGCCCGCCACCGTAGCCTTGCCCCATTAACCGCAGCGCCACCCTCCCCATATTCCCCCGTGCTTTTAGCCACCACATCTAGTTGCTACCGTTGAGCCTGCTACAATTATTTGGTGTCCCCCACCGTTAGATTGCTGCGCTGGCTACTGCCTTGTGCCGTCGCCGCGATGTCGGCGGCGATCGTCGCTGGCGCGGCCGAAGCTGGCCTGGCTGGGCTCGGCATCGTCGCAGCAGCAACCGCCATTGGTTTTGCCGCACTCTTTGTAGGTCCAGCGTTACTCATCGCCGCGGTCGCGGCGCGGTTGATTTTCCGGTCCTGGTGGCCACGGGTTCAGCTGCTTATCGACGACGATGGCAATGCCCATCGATTTGCAGCAGCACTGCTGGTAGGCCTCGTCGCCGTCGCAACCCTGTCCATGGTCGGGTTTCAAGTCATCTGGCGAATGTTTCGCGCCACCCAATTCGGGCCGCATGTAGTAGCCGTCGGTAATGCGCTGTTCATGGGCGTCGCTGGCCTCATCATCGTCGCTGGCGCTCCAATAATCTACGATGCAACATCCCGCACCCTTGCAAACTTGGCGCAACGGTGGCAACGCCGCACCGGCCGGCGGCTGTTCGTGCTCAACCACGTCGTGATCGGCGGCCTCCTGTGCGGCGGTGCGGCAACCTATGCATCGTGGCGGTTCATCGCTGTGCCCAGCCTCGGTCCGCTTGATTTAAGTATCTTGGTATACCCAGCGTCTGCGGTCTTTACCCTAGCAACCTTTTCATTGCTGTTTGGCCGCATAGCGCGACGGAGCACGCGCACCCGTCGGCTTATCGGTAGCGGCATCACCGCGACGACCGCAGCCTGCATCGCCCTGGCCTTGGTAAGTCTCAAACAATTTCCGGCCGTCACCCTTGACGTCTGGGCCCAGTGTCCGGTTTCCGGACTCGGCATTGACCGGCAATTTGATATTGAAAACGTCCGCCGCTTATTGCCATTAACCGCGTTTCGGCCGGTCGCCGTGCCAGGTGCCAAGCACCCGAATATTCTCTTGATTACGATCGACACCTTCCGCGCCGATCGCACCCCACCCTATGGCGGCCCAGCCAAGATGCCGGCATTGCAGAATCTCGCGAGCCGTGGCGTAGTGTTTGACTGGGCGTTCTCGCCGGGCAACGTCACCCGTCGATCTATGCCGTCGATGTTTATTGGCCTAGCCGCAAGCCGCGTGCGCGGCCGCGTCACCGGCTGGTCACTCAAATTGGATCCCCGCCACGTCACGCTGGCCGAACGACTGCAGCAAGCCGGCTACCGCACCGCGGCCTTTGTTTGTTGCGATAGTTTTTGGGGCCGCAAAGCCGAAACTGGTTGGGATCGTGGCATTGGCCACCTCGGCGTCGATCGCAGCGGTGAAAAACTTACCGACATGGCCATTGCGTGGCTTACTGCACCGGCTACCAACAACCCTGCCGACCGCAACAACGCTGCCGCCGCCGCGCCGACCTTCACCTGGCTGCACTACTTAGAGCCACACAATTGGACCACCGAGTTGGTCAAAGATAACGACCGCCGCTCGCCGTACGACACCGTGCTCACCAAGGTTGACACCATGCTCGGCCGGTTACTCACCGCCGTTGCATCGCTGCCAGCGGATCAACAACCCTTGATCATCGTCACCGGCGATCACGGGGAATCACTGTTTGAACACGGCACCAACTATCACTCCACCGATCTGTTCAACACCCAGATTCGCGTGCCGCTCATCATCGCAGGCCCAGGCCTGCCGGCGATTCGCATTGGCGAACCGGTGAGTGGCACCGATCTACTGCCGACCCTGCTCGAACTTGCCGGTTTTGTGCCGCCAACCAGCAACGACATCGATGGCCGATCGCTCGCCGACCTCGCCCTGCGTCGTCGTGAGTCCGATTTCTTCGGAGGCTACGCCTTTGCCGCGATGATTCGCGACCGTTCAAGTCCCGGCGGCCAACGCGCAGTGTTGCAAGGCCCATGGAAACTTTATCAACGCGGCGACGCGCTTGAGCTCTACCACTATCGCGATGATCCATCGGAGCTAACCAACCTCGCGGCGGCACGGCCCGAAGTGGTCGCCAAGATGAAGGCTTTGCTCGACGCGGCGTCGGCTCGCGACCGCGTCTCGCCGTTCGTGCAATAGCCGCATCCGCTGCCTTGTACCAACCCAACGAAACGCCGGCGACGTTGTCAAATCTCGCTACGGTGGTGGCGGCAACACCATCGAAACCGCTGCGGCGGATTTGGCGGCCCGTGCCGCGGCTACACGTTGCCGCTGGGGTGACGTCTTGACATCACGAATATGCGCCGGCACGCCTTCGACGTCCCAGACAATGCGGAACACCTCGAGAGTTTTGAGAATGTAAAACGACATATCAATTTCCCACCAGAAAAAGCCCTGCCGCGCCGACCGTTGGTAATAGTGATGATTGTTGTGCCAGCCTTCACCCATCGTAATGAGCGCAAGCCAGACATTGTTGCGCGAATCGTCACCGGTGGCGTAGCGCGGTTTGCCCCACACATGCGTCAACGAATTAATCGTGAACGTGCCGTGCCAAACCAGCACTGTTGCAACAAAAAAGCCCCAGAACAATCCGGTGGCGCCGCCCACCAAAAACACCACACCGGCTGCTGCGACCACGATCCATTGTTCGTATTTATCGAGAAATCGAATTTCTGGGTACTTGGTAAAATCCTTAATGTTGGCGTAGTCGGCATGTTTGTAGCGCTCCGCTAAAATCCAAAACATGTGCGACCACCAAAAGCCGCGTTGCCGTGGCGAATGAATATCCTCAGGTGTGTCCGAGTACTTGTGATGCCGACGATGATGCGAAGCCCACCACAGTGGGCCTTTTTGCACCGCCGTCACGCCGACCAACGCAAACAAAAATTGCGCGACGCGGCTGGTCTTAAATGTTCGGTGCGAAAAATACCGATGATAAATGCCAGTAACGGTAAACATGCGCACGAAGTAGCTGCCGACCAACCACGCCGCCGCTTGCCAACTCCAACCCACCCAAATCGCACCTACTACCGCAGCGACATGAACGCTCCAAAACGGCAGGTTTTCACGCCACCGAATTTTATCATTTACAATGACGCGCTTAAACGGCGCAGCATTCGCCTCGGCCGTTTCGGCCGTTTCGGCAGATCTGTCAGGTTGCGCCAGCGAGATCGGCGGCACAGCGGGCTGAACACGGGGTGAAGGTGCTGCTTCCATACGGCGGCAAACCTACGCCACCTTTTGCCTGTCGCAATGTCATGTTAGGTCACAGTTTTCGGTCCGTGCACGACTTTCAATGTTTACGGCTTGGAACTACAAAGTCAAACAATTCAAGATATTTAAAGAAGTACGCAGCGGTCACAATGAGCCACGTTGCGACCCTGCGCCGCACCCAAATGGTCGACAACGCTGTGCAGCCATGACACAGCCGTGACAATTGAACAGTGCCCGGCCTGCAAGATTTCTCACAGCGACCGACATCACCCTCTTAACCCCAGGGTAAAGCTAGGGTTATACTCAGGGTGTGACTATTCCAGCGGGCATCATGGTGCCCAGCGATGCTAGAGATTTTGGGCAGTACGAGCTAATCGCAAAGCTTGCGACCGGCGGTATGGCTGAGATTTTTTTAGCGCGGCCGGCCGGCCATGCCGACGGCAAGTTGCTGGTGCTCAAACGGATTTTGCCGCACTTGGCCGAAGACGAACATTTTGTCACGATGTTTCGCGACGAAGCCGATCTGGCGTCCAAACTAATTCATCCCAACGTCTGTCGGGTTCATGCGCTTGGGCACCATGCCGGCTCGTGGTTCATTGCCATGGAGTATCTGCATGGCGTGCCGCTGTCGCGGGTCATGACGCGACTGTCAAAACAAAACAAGTTACTCGACCTGCGCGTCGTCGCTGGCATCATTTGCGCAGCCTGCGAAGGCCTGCACCATGCTCACGAATTGCGCGACGCCAACGGCAATCTGCTCAACGTGGTGCATCGCGATGTATCGCCACCGAACATCATGGTCGTCGAAGGGGGCTTGGTAAAACTCCTCGACTTTGGAATCGCCAAAGCCACCAACACCAACGCCAAGACCCGCACCGGGACGGTCAAAGGCAAAAACGCGTACATGTCGCCGGAACAGATCATGGGCAAGTCCTTAGATCGCCGCAGTGATATTTTCGCGCTTGGTACCGTGATGTACGAGCTGCTAACAATCAAACGGTTATTCCATCGCGACTCAGACTTCATGACGTTCAAAGCGATCAGCGAAGAGCCGATTCCCGACATTATGCAGCGTCGGCCCGACTTACCCTTGGGCCTGCGTTCGGTACTGTTGCAAGCCCTGGCGCGCGATCCAGCAGGCCGCTTTGCCACCGCCAAACAATTTGGCGACGCGATTCGCGGTGCCATGATGAACCTCGGCGGGCCGGCCACCACTACCGACCTAGCGATATTTTTGTCGCAAGACTTCGGTGATGAACTCGCTGCCCACGATGAAATTTTACGGGCCGCCGACGACGATTCGGCGATACCCGCCAGCTCGCCAGCAAACTCGGCAAGTAAATCCCAAGGCCATCGCCTCCCGAGTGCGCCCCCGATCCCATTAGTGAGCCGCGAAGGCGAACTGGCGAATGCGCAACGCAGCAAACGCGACAGCATTGGGATTGGCGTGCCTTCGATGATCGTCAGCGCCCCTACCGGTCGTGCCGGCACCGCCCCCATCGCACCATTTGACTCACCAAGCCAGCCTAACGCTGTGCCCACCGACATGTTGCTCGGCACCGCCAATACCGCGCCGTATCGACAATCGGTACCAGTCGCAACCGGCGCGATGTTGTCCGATAGTTTTGCCATGCCGCTCGCAGCGCCAAGCTCGCCGTCATTTGATTTGGGCATGGACGATGCGGCCAAGCTGCTGGGCGCCTCGCGCAATCGCACCATGCGGAACTTAGCCGTCATCGCCGTGGTGGCGGCAATCGCGATCGCTGCCGTATTGGTGCTTAACCGATCCGAGCAGCAACAACCAATTATCGAAAATGCCATCGTGGTAGATGCCGCACCGCCGCCGCCGCCGCCAATCGACGCACCCAAAAATCAAATGTCACGCGAAGATATTGCAGCCATGTCGCGCTATGGCTTTTTGACGATGGACAGTGACCCCAAAGCCAAGCTGTTTCTCGACGACAAATTGATCGGCGAAACGCCATTCAAACGGTTTCCGCTAGCACCAGGAAACTACAAAGCCAAAGTGGTTGGTGCCGGTGGCAAAAAGAAACTGTTTGATTTGACGATCTACGGCGGCAAGGATGCTGAACTCGGTGCCGTCAACTGGGCCGCAAAGTAACATTGGTCCAGGCCGCTTGGTCCAGGCCGCTTGGTCCAGGCCGCTTGGTCCAGGCCGACAGATGTGCTGGACAGATGTGCGAGATCGATGCGCTCAACGAGTACCGCCTCTACGATAGCGGCGCGCGGCGAATACTAGCGATTTGAATACCGCCTGCATCGGCAGTAGTGATTTGCACCCGCTCACCCTGCGAGAACCGCGGCACTAACTCCACCGGGCCCTGAAAACACATGTTCGCCAAATTTTCGATGTTGATATCGCGACCTTCGTCGTCCTGGGCGCGCTCAATATCGAGGGCAATCTTGGCTATTTGCCGCGGCGAGATGCCTTCAAATTTCGTCGTCGTATGCAGTTCAATGGAGCGAATGGTCCCAACCACTCGCATTCCCACTTCGGACCGCATGTTGGCATGGTAGCACTTCGTGAAAATCGCCGAAAGCGGCGCAAGCGCAAGTTCGTTGGAATGCTAGTCCGGAAACGGCGGCAAGACACCGCCATCCCGCTGACAGCGCACGCTGAGGGCACCGTCCGGTGGTGGCCATCGATCAGTTCATTAAAACGCGACGCTACCGAAGCTTGCGCCAAGGGGTCGAGACGCGGTACGTAACGTTTTGGTGTCACGCGTTCTCGACGAATCGATTGAAGGTCTCCGCGCAGAAATACGCGAAGCCGCAACGGACAAAACCTGGTCAACTGGCGTCACTTTGGCGCGCGATGGCAAGGTAAGTGGACGTAAAGGCGTCGGTGAGCTCGAATTCGAGGTCCGCGTGCCTGGCAAGCCCACGCCATTTACCGCTGTGCTCAACCCGGCCCATGGCGAATGGGAATGCGATTGCACCAGCAAAGAAGAAGTGTGTGCGCATGTGTGCGCTGCCATTCTTTCGCTTGCCAAGGCCCGCGAAGATGGCGACGAAGACGCGCTGCCGCAAGGCAGCAACATTGGCGGCAACCTGCGCTACATCATTGATGCCGTACCAGGGGGATTACATGTCACCCGCATGGTGGTGGCGCGCGACGGCAGCACCGAACAACTCAAGACCTCTATCGCCGCGATCTTGAGTGGCAAACCAGGCCCCAAAATTGCCACGATTGCCGCCGACTTGCTCGCCGACAAACTGATTCCGGTCGGCAACAAACCCATCGCTGGCGCCACCCTCGATCGGTTGCTCACGGTGTTGGCCGAAGCCAAAGATATCCGCTACAAAAACGTGCAAATCACGACCAGCGGCGAACCGGTTCTGCCGCGCGCCGTCGTCGAAGATGGGCGTTTCGGTGTTCGAGTTCGGCTCATCGCCGACGCTGACATCCACGAAGTGGTAACGGCCGGCGTAGTGCGCTTGGCTGCGGTGATTCGGCCGATCGGCGTCATCGATCTATCGGGTCCAAATCTGGAACGCTTGCCGCAGGCCTTTGATGTACCTCCCCATGGCTATTCTGAGCTCATCAGCAAAACGTTGCCTGCACTTGCTGCGCGCATTCCCGTCGACATCAAGTCAAAAAAGCTGCCGGAGATCAAAGGCCGTGAAAAGCCACGGATGAACTTCGACGTAATGCAAGAAGGCGACGCCTTACACATTTTCCCGACGCTAGTCTACGGCGATCCACCACGGGCCCGCGTCGACGGTGGCAAGCTCGTACCGCTTGGCGGCGTGTTGCCTTTCCGCGACGAAGATGCTGAAAAGAATTTAACTTGGCGACTGCGCGACGAACTTAATCTGGTGCCGGGTCGACGCATCACGCTCAACGGCCGCGATGCATTGGCGGTCCATGGCAAACTCGGTAGTTGGCTGCGCCGCGACGCTACCGCCGCAAGTGATGCCCGTACTATTATCCTCGACGCTGAAGTGCAAATCGACGGCACCAAGTTTGGCGTCGAATTCTCCTCAGGCGGACGGCGCGCGTCGGCGGCCTCGGTCATGCGCGCGTGGCAAGCCCGCGTCGATGTTGTGCCGCTCGAAGGCGGCGGTTGGGGCAAGATCCCAATGTCGTGGCTCGACAAACACGGCGCGCGGGTTGCCGATATTTTGGCTACGCGTGGCAGCGACAACAAAGTGCCTCTGTTTTCGCTTCCAGATCTCGCCAAACTCTGTGAAGACCTCAACACGCCACCGCCGCTCGAACTTTCGCAGTTGCGGCCGTTGTTGGCGGACTTTGCCGGCCTACCCAAAGCCGATATCGAGCCTAGCTTGGCCGAGTTACTGCGGCCATATCAGGTTAGCGGCGTCGATTGGCTGGTGTTTTGCCGCGATGCCTCGCTTGGCTGCGTACTCGCCGATGACATGGGTCTTGGTAAAACCTTGCAAGCGCTTGCTGCCATCAAAGGCCGCACCTTGGTCGTGAGTCCGACCTCGGTGTTGTTCAACTGGTTGGCAGAAGCCAAAAAGTTCCGGCCAGATTTGCGGCTTGCCACCTATCACGGTGCCCGTCGCTCGCTCGATCTCAAAGCCGATGTGATTCTCACTACCTATCCAATTTTACGCAACGACATCGAAGAATTTGAAGCTGCACGTTGGGATATTGTAATCCTCGACGAATCGCAAACTATCAAAAATCCCGATAGCCAAGTTGCCCGCGCGGCCTACAAGCTCAAAGCCAAGTGGCGCTTAACCTTGTCGGGGACGCCAGTTGAAAACCGGCTCGACGAGCTGTGGAGCCAACTGCACTTCACTAACCCGGGCTTGCTCGGCGGCCGAGCCGACTTTCAAGAGCGTTGGGCCGAGCCAATCACTTCGGGTGATCCTGGCGCTGCGGCACGCTTGCGTGATCGCATCAAACCATTCGTGCTGCGTCGGATGAAGCGCGACGTCGCCAAAGAATTGCCGCCGCGCACCGACTCGGTCATGTACGTCGAGCTCGACGAAAACGAACGGCTGACCTACGACGCGATCCGTGCAGCGACCCAAAGCGAGATTGTCAAAATGCTCGAAGCCGGTGGCGGCGTGATGGCGGCACTCGAAGCGCTGTTACGCTTGCGCCAAGCGGCTTGCCACACCTCGCTGTTGCCCTCGGGCATGGTCAGCAAAAAGAAGCCGAAAAAAGTCGCGCCAAAGCCAGTGTCACACGATGCGATCGATCCAGAAGCCGCGCTCGCCGATGGCACGATGCCGATTACCGAAGCCGATATGCCAACCGGCGATGCACCGTTATTGGGGTCGTCCAAAGTAACCCGGTTGATCAACGCCCTCGAAGATGCGGTCGCCGACGGTCACAAAGCGTTGGTGTTTTCGCAATGGACCTCGCTGCTCGACTTGATCGAACCGCATCTCAACAACTCCAAGATTCCGTTTACCCGACTCGATGGCACCACCAAAGATCGCGCCGCGGTGGTCAATTTATTCCAAGCCAACGATGGCCCGCCGGTCATGTTGTTATCACTTAAAGCCGGCGGCACCGGTCTTAACCTAACCGCTGCGGATCACGTATTCCTCGTCGATCCATGGTGGAACCCAGCCGTTGAAGAACAAGCGGCCGACCGGGCCCACCGGATTGGTCAAGATCGCCCCGTCATGGTGTACCGCTTGGTCGCGCGCGACACCGTCGAAGAACGCATCTTGGTGCTGCAGGATGCCAAACGCAACTTGGCCGACGCAGCGCTGGGCCAAGCCGACCGTGCCACCGCCATCACCCGTGACGACTTGCTCGCGCTGTTGGCGTAAGCATCGTTTTTTGAGGTGCTAATTCACCGGGCGGCGCGCTAGATACTGCGAAATCACTACGCGGCCAGCGGTCGGCAATAACGTGGAAACACCGTTGCTGACAAAAGCCTTGGCGCGAATCGTATCAAAGCCACCAGGGAATTTTGCCAAGCCCAAAAATACCGAGACTGTATCCGTGGTCTTCGCGTTGAAATTACTCAGTGCAACCGGCAGTACCGGCATGCGCAACTGACCGATGGCATGAGGTGCAACGACTTGGTGGCTCCATGATTCATCTTGGGTGGCAGGCGGCACAGCCGGACGCGCAACCTGCGCATTCGCAATTACCGTGTCAGCGGTACCATCAATCGATTCCGTCCAAGCAAACTGCGAACCACCGGCGTCGAATAACGGCTCGGATAGAATCCACGGAATTTGCGCCGCGGTTAGATCGACGGTGACCGGCCCCAGCGGCGCACGTTCGACGACGACTTGCATGGAAGAACTCGTTCGGCTCATCTGCGTGTTCATCAGCACATCTGCACTGATATCAGGCAGCACGATGTCGCCACTACGGCTAGTGCCAAGCGGCGCAGCAAAGTTGAGGTCGGTTGTCTCCGGCACGCTCAATTGCATCGTGCCCGCCAACGCCTGTGCCGTTATTTGCGCAGCCATGGTAGTTGCCGGAATGTTGCTCAAGGTGAATGTATGGGCTTTTGAAGGCTTGAATGTTTCAGCCGCAACGTCGATGGTGGCGGCGGTCACGGCGACGTTGGATTTGTAGAAGGTGCCGATTTCAGCGTTGTTCACAGTTCGCGCGCTGACAAAAACATCAATCGCTGTGCAGGTAGTTGGAATTTGCAGCGTCACACTCGCAGCTGCCGGGCCTTGAAAGTTCCCACCACAGCTGGTCCGCACATCGATGGTAGCACCTCGTGGTAGCAGGCCTAACTTGAGGGTCGCAGGCGAAGGCGAAACCAGATTGGTGCGCCGGCCAACCACCAGCTCATCGCCAGGTTTGACCCCGATGAATGTAAACACCTCCGTCGGTCGCGCCGAAGGCCCCATCAACGCTGGCAAGACTACCGTTACGCTGCCGCCAGGATT
>JAGPDK010000111.1 GCA_018057605.1 Kofleriaceae bacterium
TAAACTGAAAAGTTCAAGAGTTTCGATCTGATGCGCTTAAGTGACCAGCATTGGGCACGTCCCTTGTATAATGGAGGCTAACCAGCAGCTTTGACTCCCGGTCAAAGCGATGCTGGTTAGTGGAAAATTCCTGAAAATCGAACAGCGTGAGCGGCCCGCTCAGCGCGGGATCAGCGTGTCGCGGCCGGCATCACGCATGCGTTTACGCCACTGCTCCATCAATTTGACGAAGGCGTCGGCGAGTTCTGGATCAAATTGAGTACCGGCACAGCGATCGATTTCGCCGATCGCGACCTCATGGGGCAGGGCTCGTCGATACGCTCGGTCCGACGTCATCGCGTCATAGGCATCAGCAATGGCGACGACGCGGCCGACCAAAGGAATGGCGTGGCCGGCCAAACCGCGTGGATAACCACCGCCGTCCCACCATTCATGGTGGCAATAACAGCCGTCGATTAGGCCGTGCAAACATGGCACTGGTTCGAGGATGCGCTTGCCCTTTTCAGGATGTTGGCGAAACACCGCAACTTCTTCCGGCGTCAACTTACCCGGTTTGTTGAGCATATCGTAGCGCACGCCAATTTTACCAACATCGTGCATGACGCCGGCTTGCACGATGTCGCGCACCGCGTTGTCGCTGAGTGTTAACCCGCGCGCCATGATCTCGGAGTACACCGCGACGCGCTCGGAGTGGCCACGGGTATACATGTCGCTTTCTTCGAGCGCTTGGGCAAAACCTGCAACGGTCTGGGCAAAGATGTCTTCCAACGACATGTTGGCTTTGCGCAATTCGTCGTTGCTCTGCCGCAGGTCTTCGTACAACCGCGCGTTGTCGATGGCGCTCGCGGCCCGCGATGCCAATACCGCAAGCATTTTGCGATGACCTTCATCGAATTTTTTGCCGGCGGTGAATGAGTACAAGTTGACCATGCCCACCATGGCACCGCCGATTTGCATGGGCACCGCAATGTACGATTGCAGATTGCCATCGACGTGGGGCTCGGTGAAAAAACGGCCAGCGGCACGACCGTGTGCAACGATGGGTTGGCCGGCGCCAAATTGTTCGACCAACAATTGAAAATGCGGCGTCGGCATGGCCCGGTTGGCGTGGCTAGGACCTTTACCGCTATCCGCCGCGAGTTTGATGCGCTCGCCAAATTCGCCGGTGCGCACGTCGCGCAGGTGCAAGCTCGCGACATCGGCATTGGTTTCTTTGAGCACGGCGTCGAGAATTGTATCGAGGATGTGTTCAAGCGTTGGTGCAGTGGCGATGGCTTCGCTGACGCGGTAAATCGTGAGTGCTTCGCGCAGGCGAATGTTTTCGGCTTGCAGCCGCTGGCGATACAACGCGCGCTGCGCAACCGCGATTACTTCTTCAACCTTGAACGGTTTCAGGAGATAATCGTATGCACCTTTTTTCATGGCTTCGATTGCGGTTTCAACCGTGCCAAAGCCCGTCATCAAAACTACTTGGGGGCCGAGATTTTCCGCGATGATGGCTTCGAGCACTTGGAGGCCCGACACCAACGGCATTTTCATGTCGGTCAGAACCAAGTCATACGGACGCATCCGCAACTCGGTGAGCGCTTTGGCGCCATCTTCCACCGTGTGCACGTGATAACCCTCAAGCGTCAGAAATTCCGCGAGAATTTCACGGATGACGCGCTCGTCGTCAACGACGAGAATGTGGGCTGCTTCGGTCGGAACTTCCGACATTCAATTAAATTACAACAGCTTGGGGCCGATGGCCAGCGTTGTGCCGCCCGGTTCGTCGACTGCCGTGTTTATTTAGGCGAAGTCGGCGCCACCGGCGTGGTCGGCGTAACCGGCGTGGTCGGCGTAACCGGCGTGGTTGGCACAACTGGCGCAGCGGTCGTTGGGTCTTGGGCGTTTGGCGTTGTGGTCGACGAACCCGATCCGCCGATGGTGATGCCACTGGCGCCTTTGGTCATGTCCGTGCCGTTTTCCACTTTGCTCATTGGGTCAGGGAAATTGCTGTTGGTACCCTTGGCTTTGTCGGACTCAGCTTGCAGTTTGAGCCAAGCGCTGCGCGAAGCCGACGCTTTGACTTTAAGTGCCGCGGCTTTTTCTTTGGCGGCGTTGGTGTTTTTGCCGCGGGTCGATTCTTGGGTTTCAAATTTGGCAACCGCGAAGCCCGGCGGTGCGATGTTGTTGGTTTGGGCAACTTTGGCTTTGGCTAGTTCAAGTTGCGCTTCGCGCCAGAATTGATTGTGGTCAGTGTAGCGTTGCACACCTTTGAGCCACGCTCGATAATCGGTGAGATATTGCTTGCGCGCCATCGCGGCTTTGGTGGCAAATTCGGCGGCGCCGAGTTCCTTGGTAGCTTGCGCGACGCGGGTTTGGTCGGCGCTCTTATCGGCGGCAACTTTGGCTTTTTTGGCCGAGTCCAGGTCGTTGGTGCTCGACTTAGCTTCGTTGCTTGCAACGTCGAGTTGCAGTTGGGTTTCGCTTAGGTCTGATTCGGCTTTGGCTTTTTCCATTTTGCCGGCGGTCCAGGCGGTTTGCGCTTCGAGCACCGCAGCTTGTTTATCCGGGCCTAACGCCGCAATGTACGATTCTTGGAAGCGAGTGGATAATGGTGCTGGAGGCCCGTCTTGTGCGCCACCACAGCCGATTACGGCAGTAGCGAGCAGGCCTGAAAAAAGCAACGAGGACAAAAAAGCTGGAAGTCGTTTCATCGTGCGCGCAGCCTACTACGAGGCGGGGCTCAGCGGGCTGCGGTGGCCGCCATGTGCTGCAATTTATCGAAGGATCGTGACATTAGGCCGAGTGTTCGGGGTTTTTTGCAACGCGGTGCGGGCCGCGCCGCGGGTGCCAATCGAATGGGTACTAGCAATTGTCTTTCGTGACCATTGCACTACTGACAATGTTGCTGCCGCGCGGTACCACATAGTCATGGCTGTCGCGCAAACTCCGTTAGATCTCGCAACCTTGCCTGCCGCGGTGCAAAAAGCGCTGGGCGCTGGACCTGCCAAACTGATGGCCGCTCGCGGCATGTTGCCGTTGGGCCCAGCCGAGCAAGCATTGGTGCTGTATCAACTATCATTAGACGCTGATACGGCCTTGGCCACGGCAGCGCGGACGACTGCCAGCGGGCTGCCGGAACGGTTGGTTGCCGGTGTACTCGCCGATGCGTCAATGGATCCGCGCATCTTGGATTTTTTCTCGCCTCGGGTGGTTGGCCAAGCGGCACTGTTTGATGCGTTGGTGCTCAACCCGGCGACCGCCGATGGCACTATCGCCAGTGTCGCCAAAACCGCTGGGCCGCGCGAGGTGGACATGATCGCGCAAAATGAGCAGCGCTTGCTGCGTCACCCTGAAATCATCGCAGCGATGTACCTTAACGGCAAAGCCCGGATGTCGACGGTCGATCGGGCCGTGGAACTGGCGGTGCGCCATAACATTCGCGTGCCCGGCGTGGCCGCGTGGGATGAAATCGCCCGCGCCTTGAGTCACGGCCCAGCGCCATCGAGCGCCGATGCCGACGCATTGTTTGCCGCGGCGGCCGCGGCGTTCAGCGGCGACGATTCGGCGCTGACCAGTGGCGATATCGATTCAATAATCGCTGGAGGTGAAATCGAAGAAGTGGCCGATGGCGTGCCGGATGTCGACGAAAATGGCGACGCGCATGTAGAAGGCAAAAAAATTCCAATCGACAAGTTATCGATTCCAGCCAAGCTGCGGCTGGCGCAAATGGGCAACGCCTTCGCGCGATCATTGTTGATTCGTTCGCCGCTTAAGTTGGTGGCGATGGCAGTTATTAAAGCGCCCTCGGTAACTGAAATTGAGGCTGGTCGCTACGCCAAAAATGCCACGCTGTGCGACGAAGTGATTCGGTATATCTCAAGTAACGGCAAGTGGACCAAAATCTACGCGATCAAAGTCGCGTTGTGCCTCAACCCTAAATGTCCATCGCCCGATGCCGGGCGCATGCTGCCGTTTTTGCGTGAGAAGGAACTCAAACTCATTTCCAAATCAAAAGGTGTACCGTCGGCAACCACCGCGCAAGCGCGTCGCTTGATCGCCTCGCGCTCGGGCGGAGGCGGCAAGTGAGCCGCACGATTGAACCCACGGTAGCGGTTGCGCCCAACACGCTGAGCTGGCGGCATCGCATCGGGTTGGCCTTAGCTGCACCGCGGTGGGCGTTGGCGGTTGCGGGCGATCGTGAAAACGCCGGCCGGGCTAGCTCCGATATTTTGTTGGTGATGTTGCTGGTGGTTGTTGCGGTCAATCTGCGCGGCTTGGTTGCGGCAACGTGGCACGGTGCAGCCATCCAAGTGAGCCTTGGGTTGCAGGGCATTGTGGTGGTGCTGTCGGCTGCATTGACGACAAGTTTGGCGTTTTTGATGGTTGCCACCATCCTGCTGTTTGCCGCTGGCGGTGCTGCGCGCTCATTGCCACGCGCGTTCGATTTGGCCAGCGTGGCATTGATACCCATGCTCACCGTGCAGCTCGTGGTGTCTGCGGCGGTACGCTCGGTCGCCGACTTTCCTCCGAGTTGGGTGAGTTTTGTCGCCGCGGGCATCGCCTATTCGTGGGGTGGCATCCTCGTTGCGAATGCGGTTCGAGTGGCGCGACAAAAATTGTCGGTTCGCGCAGTGCCGCCGGCGCAGGTTACCGTCACAAGTGGCCGCGTGGGGGCGTTGTGGTTGGCGTTCACTGCGCTAGCCGTGGTATCGCAACTGGTTTGGGTCACGACCCACATCGAACAGATCCGGCCGCTGCGGATCGGCGATGTTGCCCCCACGTTTTCGGTGAGTACGATTACGTCAGACGGTAAGCTCGGGCCGGCGTGGGCGCTAACTAGCGCTATCGGCAAGCCGGTGGTGGTGGATTTTTGGGCTACGTGGTGTGGTCCATGTCGAGCGGCGATGCCGGGCTTGGCTAATGTTACTAAGGCGTATGCTGGCCGCGTCGAAATCGTTGGCATCAATATGGATGATCCCAAAAAAGCCGCCGCCATGTTTGCGGCGGCGCAGTACCCCATGCGGTTGTTGTTTGATGATAGTGACGTTGCTGAACAATTTGGCGTTACCGCCATCCCGCATATGGTGCTGCTCGACCAGCGCGGTCAGGTCCGTCAGGTCTGGCGTGGCGGCGTGGACGAAGCGCGCTTGCGTGGCGCGCTTGATCAGCTCCTGACGCCGTAACTCGCCGTGGCGGCATATGCGCTTGCATAAGTGCGTCGCTTTGCTAATTTCGATAACCATGTAGTGGTGCGGTTCGTGGTACCTACTGTTCGTGAGTTCACTGGTGTGCGCAACCTGCCGCAAGCTGATACCGATGGCCACGACCGTTGTGCGCTGTTCGGTGGCGTCCTGCAATACCGGCCGGATGAAGCTGCGGTTCTGTTCAGTAGCGTGTTGGCAAAAGCACGTTCCAACAGCGCGGCATCGCCAGGCAACGTATCTCGAAGACGCACCTGGCCGTAAATCGTAACATCGGGCCATTTTGGTGGCGTTGAGGATTTGGCGAGCGCGCTACGAAGCATGATATTTTATTTTCGTGCGTCTCGCGTCATGCCTTGCCGTCGAAGTGTTGTGCGGTGTCGCGATGTGTTGCGGTGCTGCTACCGGCGTGTGGGTTACCGCGGGTGTGGTTCGCGACTCGTTAACCCAGCACGAAGCGGTTGCAGCGAATATGATGGAGCGCACGAGCCCGCCCCGCCGCATGCTGCCAACGGTGTTGGAACCGGCGCCGCTGCTGGTGCTGCCGCCTGCCGTTGGGCCAATTTCGGTTTTTGGTAGCGATGATGAAACCTTGCTTGCTGGCCTGCGCGGCAGCGAAGTCACCCACGTCAAAATTAATCATGGCGGTACGTCGTTATCGCTGCGCATCGATTTTGCCTCGGGCGCACGGGCGGCATTTAAGCCCAAACAAGTGCACGATCAATCGAATCCTCGACGGGAAATTGCCGCGTATCGGCTCGATCGATTGCTTGGCATTGGCCACGTGCCACCGGCGATTTCGGGCGGCGTACCACTGGCAACCTTGATTGCAACCGCAGATCCTCTGGCTCAAGGTATCGTCGCCAAGCGGCTCCGTGATGAAGCGGCGCCTACCGGTGACATGCTGTACGGCGAATTCTCGTGGTGGGTCCCAGAATTAAAGAACGCAAAAATCAAGCAATGGCGCATTGATGAAGACGACGGTATCGATGCCTGGCGCGACTTTTTGCGGCCATCCATGCCCTTGCCGACCGAGCATGCCGATTTTGTCGCGCAAATTGGCACGATGATCGTCTTCGACTTCTTGATCGACAATAGCGATCGGTGGACGGGGTCGAATACCAAGGGTTCGCCAGACGGAAAACATCTCTATTTCATGGACAACACACTATCGTTTTCGCCGTTCAAACGTGGCCACACCAAGAACCTGACGTATCTGCGACGAGTCGGTCGGTTTTCGCGGGCGTTGGTTGACCGCATGCGCGCGCTGACGCTGGCTGACCTGCGCACGGCCATGGCACCGCGCGACACCGACCAAGAACTTGGCGAGTTGCTCACCGAAGTTGAAATGCTTGCGGTGATTGCCCGCCGCGATTACGTCGTGGGCTACATTGATTCATTGATCGAGAAATACGACGCGGCGCAGGTCTTGGTGTTTCCGTGAATTGTCCGGTTTGCCAAAAGCCGGTTGATGCGTTGCGCGCTCGATTTGTACGGGTTGTCGCTGGCGGGGTCGCCGCGTACTGCTCCGAAGCGTGCAAGAATCAAGACGCTAGTGGCCGTGGCGACGTGTTGGCGGCCGGACGTAGCGACGGGCGTGCGGCGGCGGGTGCACGTGTCGTGGCGACGGTGGTGCCGACAGCGGTGCCGACGGTGGTGGCGCGCAGCACGTCAGCGCCGGTAGCAGATCGTGAAAATGGTGGGATGCCATCGGCGCAGACATCTGTCACCGCGGAAATTGCGGTGCCTTCGGTCGAGCTTGCTGGAGCCGTTCGTGCAGCTGCTCGGGCGGCAGCCCCGGGTGTTGACGTTGCCGCCGTGAACTCAAATTCTTCGTCCGAGGTCAACGCTACTGCGCCCACCACGGTGATGGCAAAACCCGCCGTGGCGAGCGCTGCCCTGGCCGCGACAGGCCAACCAGCCCCGGTGAAGTCCGACGACAAAGCGGCGCGCGATCTCGGTAAGGCACGCGCCGCCGCCGCTGCGCCCGGCGCAGTGGTTGGCGTTTCAGCGTCACTGCCGACGGTGAGTGCAAGCGCAGCTGCGCCTGATGCCGGCGACGCGCCTCCGGCAAATCGCCGAGCGTGGCTGCTGGGTGGCATCGTGCTGGTGCTCGCCCTGGCGGGGTTGGCGTACGTCAAATTTGCTGCGCACCCGAAATCGACCGCGCCGGCGCCAGCAATGGTGCAATCGGCGACGGTGGTCGATACGTCGCTGCGCGTCGATGCTGTCGTGGCGCCGTCCGCCGCCGACGTCAAAGCGCGGGCTTTGCAAGTGTTACGTGAGCTGATGGATTCGAGTGTGCCACGCGTGCAACGAGTTGCGGCCGCGGCCCTGGCGCGCACCGGCGATACCAAAGCCATAGCGAAGCTGCAACGCTTGATCGCGAGCGAACAGTCGGCGCTCGCCAAGCTCGAAATGTCGTATGCGATCGCCCGTGGTGGCGATAAATCTGGGCGCCTGCTGCTGCAACAAGCGTTAACTGCGTCGGGCCGCGATCAAAAAGGCGATGCCGCCACGTTGTTGGTGCAGTTGCATGACGGTGCTGAAACCGCAGCAGTCGCAACCCTCACCGGGTTTTTGAGCATTTCGCAGCATCGGTTGAGTGCGGCTGAAGCTTTGGCGCCTCTGCGCACGGCGGCTGCGATCAAAGTGCTTGATGAAATGGCGATATCGACGACAATTCCCGCTGACCAACGGTCGCGCGCGGTTATCGCGCTGGCGCACGCCGGGCGCCGCGATGTCATCCCGCAATTAACTAAGCTGCTTACCGACCCGCTGTACAATGCAGCGGCCGCCATCGCGTTGGCTGCGTTGGGCGAGGTCTCAGCTGCGCCAGTATTGCGCGAACATTTGCGGCTCACCTCGCTGCAGGTTGCGGCAGCCCGCAGCCTACGCAAGCTCGCCGTGACCGCGCCGAGCGTATTGCCGGCTGAGGTAATCGTGGCGCTGGCGGACGCGTTGCAAGGCGATAAAGATACCGTGCGGGCCGGCGCCGCCGAAGTGGTGCTGCTGCTGACCGGCGACGCTGCGTGGACCGAATTCGAGTGAACGGCGATCAAGTAGCGACCTTGCCTCGCGGCCTTTTCTGGGTACGCTGTCGTCGCCACATTGCCGGCCGCTAGCAACGGCATCTTGCAACACAGGGTATTTGTTCCCCGCTGCCAAACCAGGTCGTTGACATTTCGCCCTAGTCGGGTCAAGACTGCGGCGCTATGGTTCCATCGACTGCACAATCGCAACGCATCTATTTTGTCTCGCTGGGTTGCCCTAAAAACCAAGTTGATACCGAATTGATGTTGGGCCAGGTTGCGGCTGCTGGCCACTCGTTGGTGGATTCGCCCGATGGTGCCGACGTCATTGTGGTGAATACTTGCGCGTTTATTGACGCGGCCAAAGAGGAAAGCGTTGACACCATTCTTGAAATGGCAACGTACAAAAAAACGCCACGCGGCAAATCTGGCGCAAGCAAGCTGGTGGTCACGGGTTGTTTGGCTCAGCGCTATTCCGACGATTTGGTGCGCGATATTCCAGAAATTGATCACATCTTGGGTTCGGCCGATTTTCAATCGTTGACCAAAGCCTTGGCCTTGGGTGTGCCCGAAGCCACCACGCCAAGTGGCGCCAAAAAGAAGCGCAAGCCGCTGCCGGTGGTGCAGGTGTCGGATACCCCGGCGTACATTTACAATCATGAAACGCCA
Organism: Kofleriaceae bacterium; assembly: GCA_018057605.1. Classification (GTDB taxonomy): domain Bacteria; phylum Myxococcota_A; class Polyangia; order Haliangiales; family Haliangiaceae; genus JABFXX01. The sequence goes on from JAGPDK010000111.1 coordinate 8,891, forward strand.
CGCGTGCGCATTGGCGCTTTGCATTCGGCGTACGTAAAAATCGCGGAAGGCTGTGACCGACCGTGTTCGTTTTGCATCATTCCAAAACTGCGTGGGCCGCAACGCAGCCGCAGCATCGACGACATCGCGCAAGAAGTTATTGCGTTGGGCAAAGCCGGTACGGTCGAAATTAATCTGATCGCGCAAGACCTAACCCGCTATGGCTGGGATCAAGGCACTAGCGCGGAGGCGCGGCAAACGTTGGCGCAACTGCTGCGTCGCTTGGGTAAAATCGACGAAGTTTCGTGGATTCGGCTGCACTACGCGTTTCCAAGCGCGTTCGACAATGAGCTGATCGATGCCATTGCCAGCGAGCCCAAGGTATTGAAGTACATCGACGTGCCGTTGCAGCACATCAGTGATGCCATGCTCAAGCGCATGCGGCGTGGCCACACCAGCAAAGTTACCCGCGAGTTGGTCAAGACCTTGCGCGCGCGTATCGATAACGCAGTCTTGCGCACTACCTACATCGTGGGTCACCCGGGCGAAACCGACGAGGAATTCGAAGAACTGTGCGAATTCGTCGCTGAATCGGCGTTTGATCGCGCCGGTGCATTCACCTACTCGGTTGAACCTGGCACCACTTCGGCCATGCTGCCGGGCCGGGTCGACGCCGACGTTATGGCCGCGCGCCAGGCCCGCTTAATGGAAATCCAACGCAAAATCAGCCTCGCCAAAAACCAAGCGTTGGTGGGCAAAGAGATCGAAGTGTTAGTCGAAGGCGAATCGTCAGAATCTGAGTACTTGCTCGAAGGCCGCTGGTACGGCCAAGCACCGGGCATCGACGGAGTTACCTACCTCACGGATGCCCCGGCCGTGGGTGAAGTGCGGCCAGGTCAATTGGTCCGCGCGCGGGTGACTCAAGCCTCGGATTACGACATCGCTGCCTCGCTGGAGTTGGTGCCGTAAGCGGACTTTCGGACTTTCGGACTTTCGGACTTTCGGACTTTCGGACTGGCGGACCAATGGGGCGAAGGGTGGTGCGTTCTGCGGAGGATGAAGGCAGGGCGCGGAAGCGGCGGGCACCGGCCACCCACAAGATGGCAGGTGACTGTGATTGAGCGTCTGGAGTGCCCGGTTCGAAGGCCCTCAAGTGGTTCATTCCGGGCCTCCGCGATGAGCGCAAATCAACTGGCTCGGGTGGCGCGAAAGCTGCGAGGGAACGGTCAACCTGGCATCGTAGGGGGTGGGTGCCTCGACGCTGGCATCATGCCACCACCACGTTCGCTGAGCATCGCCGGATTTTCGCTGCGTTCACTTCGCTGCGTCGCTTTGTTCGGTTTGCGGACTTGCGGCCTGCTAGCGTGTCGGTTCGCTGGCTAACTTGTAGCCACGGAATTGCTCACGCAATTTGACCTTGAGCATCTTACCTGTGCCGCCCAGCGGAATACTCTCTACGAATACCACATCGTCGGGGCGCCACCATTTGGCAATTTTGCCATCAAAGAATGCCAGGATTTCTTCGCGGTCCACCGTGCTGTCCGGTTTTCGGACGACAATAAGCAACGGGCGCTCATCCCACTTGGCATGGGCCACGCCAATGCACGCCGCCATGGCCACGCCGGGGTGGGCCACTGCGATGTTTTCGATAGCGATTGAGCTGATCCATTCGCCACCACTTTTGATGACATCTTTGCTGCGATCCGTGATGTGCATATAACCATCAGCGTCGATCGTCGCGACATCGCCGGTTGCAAACCAGCCATCGACCAGCCCGGCATTATTCGATACACCGTCGCCGTCAGCCACCGCCCCTGGTGGCTCAAAATATGACGCCACGGTCCAAACGCCACGGACCCACAGGTCACCGGCGCTAGCGCCATTCCACGGCAATTCGTGGCCTTCGGGATCCACGATCTTCATATCAATGCCAAAAACTCCACGACCTTGTTTGGCCTGCAAGGCGCGGCGCTCGGTGACGCTGGCGTTGCGGTGTTTGGCTTTTTCGACGCTGACGCTGCCAACCGGCGACAGCTCGGTCATGCCCCAGGCATGCAACACGCGCACATGGTAGTCGTCTTCGAACGTTGCGATCATGGCAGGCGAACACGCCGAGCCGCCAATTACCGTGCGTCGCATCGTCGAAAACTGCAGGCCCTTGTCGCGCACATACGCGAGCAACCCTTGCCACACAGTCGGGACTCCGGCGGCGCAGGTGACTTTTTCGCGTTCAAACAGGTCGTACAAGGACGCGCCATCAAGCTGGGGCCCCGGGAATACTAATTTGGCCCCAACCATCAGCGCCGCATACGGCAAGCCCCAGGCATTGACGTGGAACATCGGGACCACCGGTAGCAGCACGTCGGTCGCCGATAAACACAAGGCATCGGGCAGGGCCGAGGCGTAGGTGTGCAGCACGGTTGAGCGATGGCTGTACAAGACCCCTTTAGGGTTGCCAGCCGTGCCCGACGTGTAGCACAGCGACGATGCCGTGTTTTCGTCGAACTGCGGCCAGGTATAGTCAGCTGACGCCGCGTTAACCAAGTCTTCGTAGTTGCGCACGCTGGGATTCATGCTGGCCGGGCGATGCTCAGCGTCGGTCATGACGATCCAATGTTTCACACCCGGGCAGCGCGGTGCTAGCGCGGCGGCCAACGGTGCAAACGTGGTGTCAAAACACAGCACGCGATCATCGGCGTGATTCACAATGTAGACCAGCTGATCAAGATGCAGGCGTGGGTTGATGGTGTGCAGGATCGCACCGCTGCCGGAAACCCCGTAATACAGTTCCAAATGGCGATAGCCATTCCATGCGATGGTAGCGACACGGTCGCCGGCGACAACACCAAGCATCTGCAATGCGTTCGCTACTTGCGCCGCGCGTCGCGCAACCTGCGCAAACGTGGTGCGGTGCAGGTCGCCTTCTACTCGGCGCGATACCACTTCGGTGTCACCGTGATGCCGCGCGGCATGGTGGAGAATTGACGAAACCAAAAGGGGCATTTGCATCATGCGACCGTTCATGGCCGCAATCTACCGCATTGCGCAAAGTGGCGCAGGGCCACGGCTTGACCTGGACCGCAAAAATCGGCTTGCAACGGTAGGGTCGATTACGGCAATAGGCGACGTTGGTCGGCGCCCGTCGGGATTTGGCATTGTTCGAACTTGCCCCACAGCCGGTAGCGTAACGCCGCAACCGCACGGTAGCCGAGATCGAGCAACCAGCCCGGCAACCACCGAAAATTGTAGGCCCAGCACCAGGGCCGGGTTAGATGGCGCGCGCCGTAGAGAAATACTTTGCTGCGCAAGTGCATGCGTCCACCATCGATGAGCACCACGCTGTCGAGGTTTTGCGGGATGCCAGGGTAGGTCGCGCGCAAGGCGGCTGTTGTGCTGCCTTGTAAGGGTGCGAAGCGCAACGCACCGTCACGGTCGTGGGCGATCAACCAGCGCACCGTGCGTGAGCACAGTCCGCAAACGCCGTCGTACAGCACGATC
>JAGPDK010000112.1 GCA_018057605.1 Kofleriaceae bacterium
TCGCGGAACAACGATGCAACTTTGCGCGCCTTGTCGTCGTAGCTCGCTTTGTCAGTCCAGGTGTTACGTGGCTGCAAAATTTCAGTCGGTACATCGGGGCAGCTGGTTGGCACTGCGAACCCGAAGACTGGATCTTCGACGGTGGCAACTTTGTCGAGCGAGCCGTTGTGGATGGCATCGATGATGGCGCGGGTGTACTTGAGTTTGATCCGCGAACCAACGCCGTAGGCACCGCCCGACCAGCCGGTATTAACCAGCCAGGTTTGCGCGCCGTGTTTGGCAAGTTTGGCGGCTAGCAATTCAGCATATTTGGTCGGGTGCCAAGCCAAAAATGGGCCACCGAAACAAGCTGAGAAGGTGGCTTCAGGATCCTTAACCCCATCTTCCGTGCCTGCGACCTTGGCGGTGTAGCCGCTGATGAAGTGGTACATCGCTTGGGCTGGCGTCAGCTTGCTCACCGGCGGCAATACGCCAAAGGCATCGGCCGTTAGGAAGATCACGTTTTTAGGGTGACCACCCACGGCCGGCAACTTGACGTTAGCGATGTGGTCGAGGACGTAACAACCGCGGGTGTTTTGGGTAATCGACACATCTTTGTAGTCGACAACGCGCGACAGTGGTTCGTACACAACATTTTCGAGCACGGCGCCGAATTGCAGCGAATTCCAAATGTCGGGCTCTTGTTCTTTCGATAAGTCGATAACTTTGGCGTAGCAGCCACCCTCGATGTTGAACACGCCGTTATCGCTCCAGCAATGTTCATCGTCGCCGATCAGCAAGCGTTTAGGATCGGCCGATAGCGTAGTTTTGCCCGTGCCCGACAAGCCGAAGAGAATTGACGTGTCGGCACCATCGCGGGCTTGGGTTGCCGAACAGTGCATCGACAGGACGCCCTTTTTGGGCATCAAGTAGTTCATGATGGTGAACACGCCCTTTTTCATTTCACCGGCGTATTCACTGCCGAGAATGACAAACTCGCGTTTGGCAAAGGACAAGTCGATCGAGGTTGGCGAGGTCATCCCTGCGGTGTGCTTGTTCGCTGGGAAGCCGCCTGCATTGTAAATTACGTAGTCGGGTTCGCCATACGATGCTAACTGCTCGGCGGTTGGCCGGATCAACATGTTGTGCATGAACAACGCCTGGTAGGCGCGTGCACACACTACACGGATTTTCAGTTGGTAGGCTGGATCCCAACCGGCGTAGCCGTCGACGACATACAAGCGTTCACGGGTGTTGAGGTAGTCAACGGCGCGTTCCCGATTGATGAGAAAGCTTTGATCCTCGAGCTTAATGTTGACGGTGCCCCACCAAATATCGTCGCGCACTTCGGCGTCGTCGACGATGCGCTTGTCGGTTGGCGAACGCCCGGTCTTCTTGCCGGAATACGCAATGAGCGCTCCGGTCGAAGAAATGGTCGTGCCTTTTTCGAAGCGCAGTGCGGCCTCATAGAGAAATGCGGGCGACGCATTGCGATGAATGTCTGCGACGGAAATACCTTGCTTTTCGAGAGAAAACGCCATTGCAACTCCGGTAGTTCGTTGAGGTAAAAAGATGAGTTTGTATACACCACGGCCCTGGTTGGCGCGATAGCGATCGCGGGGGACTTCGGTCAATCCGTTCCGTCGGCCCTTCACATCGCGGTAAGTATTTGCGACTATTCAAAGATGCGTTTACGTGGCGGTTTGACATTACTACTTGGGTTGACGTTGCTGCTGGCGAATTCGGGACGCTCCAACGCGGCTGAAGACAGTGAAGACAGTGAAGCCAGCGACGCGGCCCCCGCGGCAAACGCCGCTCCGAAAGATTTAGATGATGATGCTGCCGAACCGGACCCGGAGGCCGAGGCCGACCCGGCCGAGCGGCCTAAGCCGAAGGCGAAGAAGAAAGCTAAAGCAAAACCAAAAGCGGCTAAGGCGGATGAAGACGACGACGCGCCGGCTGGCGTCGCACCTGAAGGCAGCTCGACGAGCGTCGACCCAGCAGCGACGGGGCAGACCCCTGCACGGGTGAATTTTACGGCGGAACTCGTGGCGGGTACCCCGATCGACAGCAGCAACCGTGATTTGTATGGCATTGGCGGCGGCGGCGGCGTAGGTGCTGAGATTTACATCATGCCGCTGCTTGGAATTCATCTTGAAGGCTACTTCTTACGGTTCTCCAAAGACCAAGCCGCTGGTTCAACCAACTTAATCGCCGGCGGCGTTGGGCCGCGGTTACACTTTGGAACGGCGCTGTTTGGTCAACAAACGCGGCATGATGCGTGGGTTGATGCGCATCTCAATTATGGCAGTTCGGGCGGGATCGGTCGGCCAGGGTTCGACGCTGCGGCCGCCGTGCAATGGGAAGTTGCACCTGACGTGCGCGTTGGCCCGGTGTTGCGCTACCAGTTTGGATCCGACCCACTCGATAAAAACGCGCAACTTATTACCGCGGGCGTTACGCTCACCTATGGTGGCCGCGCCCACGGCACGGTAACGCCGCCCGCGCCGGTTGTGGAGTTGGATTTCGATAACGATGGCGTGCTCGATGGCGAAGATGAATGCCGCAAAAAACCAGCCGGCGAACGGCCTGACCCGGAGCGGCCAGGTTGTCCGCTGTCCGACGTCGACGACGACGGCGTGCCCGATATCGAAGACGAATGCGTTACCGAACCCGCAGGTGACAACCCGAATCCAAAACGGCCAGGTTGCCCGGCGGCCAAAGTTGTTGCGGAAGACAAGATCGCCAAAGTGAAGGGTGGCAAAATCGAGATCTTTCAGCAGGTTTATTTTGAAACCAACAGCGCAACCATTGAGGAACGCAGCAACGAAGTCCTGCAGGTCGTTGCCAAGTTGATCCGTGGCCTCGACGGTAAACGCGTGCGAGTTGAAGGTCACACCGACGATGTTGGTACCGATGCCTACAATCTCGATTTGTCGAAACGTCGCGCCCGCGCGGTAGCACAATGGTTGGTGCAATATGGTGACGTCGACGCAGCGCAACTCGAAACCGAAGGCTACGGCAAGACCCGACCACTGGTGCAGGGAGCGGCTGACCGGGAACCAAATCGCCGAGTTGAATTTGTGATCATCGACGAATGAAGCGGTGCGGCGCCGGAGTTTTTTTGCTTTGGTGTGCCTGCCGAGGTGCACCTGCGCAGCGTGTGCCGGCGTTGACACTGCCGATTGATGAGCCGACCGAAGAGCTTTTGCGCGAAGAGCTGAGTGACGCGCTGGCCTTGCATCATCGCGAGGTTTTCGACCGCAATCTTGACGCTCACGATCCTGGTGAATTGCGCGAGCATGTCGCATATACCCAGCAAGCGATCGATGTAAAGTCGCTAAGCGCTGCAGATTTTTTTCGTGCCGGCGACGACATGTTTGGGTATTTGTTTCGCCCGGAAAATGGGTTGGGCAATCAGCTGCGTGGGTTCGCATTGGCGGGCCAACGTGGCGCACCAAATCTCCGGCGGGTAGCCAACGGCGAGTTTGGCGGACCCGAAGCGATGGCCTGCGCCGACTGTCACAGCGTCGGTGGTGACGATGGTGCGGGTTCATTGACACAAGGGGTTATGCAACGTGGCGACGGCGATCGCACCAGCAGCGGTGATTTGCGCAGCGCGCCAGCGTTGTTGGGTGTTGGCCCGGTCCAGCGGGTCGCGCAAGAAATGACCCAGGAACTTTCAGCACGCCGAGCTGATGCCGTCGAGCGGGCGCGTGTCGGAGGCGTTGGCGTTACGGTTAGGTTGACGGCCAAAGGGCTCGCGTTTGGCGAGCTTACCGTGGCGGCCGATGGCCAGGTCGATGTGTCCAAGGTGACTGGCGTTGCCGGCGATTTGGTGGTGCGGCCGTTCGGGTGGAAAGGGCACCAAGCTAGTTTGCGTGGGATGATCCGCGAAGCGTTTCGGTTGCATATGGGCATGGTCTCGACCCTGACGCAGCAGCGTTTGGCCATGGGCCAATTGACAGCCGAGAGTTACGGCGATGGTGGGTGGAGCGACATCGATCGCGACACAATTAGTACCGAAGTGGACGACGGCATGGCGTCGTCCATGACCGCCTATTTGGCGCAATTGGAAGTGCCGGTGGTGTTGGCCCCGACGGCACCCATCTTGCGAGACGCGTTCGCACGCGGCCGCACGGTGTTCGCTGCGATGGGATGTGCGACCTGCCATGCGCCATCGCTGATCTTGCACGACAGTGTTTTGACGACGGCACCGGAAATGAATGTTGGTGGTAAGGCCATCACAATTGATGTCGCGCGCGACGGGTTGACGCCCAAAGTTGCCGCGACCACCGACGGCTACGTGGTTGAATTATTTTCTGATTTGCGGCGGCATCGGATGGGGCCACAACTTGCGTCGCAGCGTGCGCAACCGGCCGTCGGTGGCGCGATTGCCGCCGACGTTTGGCTAACCCGGCCGTTGTGGGGCTTGGCCGATAGTGCGCCGTATCTCCACGACGGCCGTGCTGCGACGGTGACCGATGCAATCTTGGCCCACGGCGGCGAAGCTGACGGCGCGCGCGCCGAGTTTGTTGCAGCGCCGAAATCTGATCAAAAAGCGCTTGCGGTCTTTTTGCTCTCGCTTGGCCGCACGTTGCACGTGTTGGTGCCATGACTGGCGGCCAGGGCAGGTTGTCGTCGTCGCAGCGCAGGTTCGTCGCCCCGGTTGCCCTGACGGTGACGGTGACGCTGGCGCTGGTTGGCACGGCCTGCAAGCGCCGCGGCGCCAAGCTGAATTGTCCGCCGTTTCCTGCCATTGGTGTCACCATTGATGCCACACGCGAGAGCTATCGACGTGGTGAATTGCGCCGGCAGTTGCGGTACCGCGAAGCCACCGCGCCGGGCTACACGTTGCAAGCGACTGGCCTAACGGCGGATCAAGCCAAGATCGACCACAACGAGGTTTGTGCGGTCGATCTTTACGAAACCGGCCGCATCCTTTTTGAACATGCGTTCACGCCGCCCGAAGGTGCACCATTGGAGCGTCACCGTGTGCAGCTTGCGCGGCGCGGCGGCCCGGAAACCCGCAGTTGCATATCGTGTCATTGGCGCGGTGGTCCGGCCGGTGCTGGCAGTGTGGTCGACAATTCGTTTTTGTTGGGTGATCATGATCGTGTCAGCTCTGGGGATGCGCGGAATCCTCCATCGCTCGCCGGCGCTGGCGTGATCCAGGCATTGGCCCAAGAAATGACCACCGAGCTGGCGCTGTTGCGCGCCGCAGGACTTCGCTCGGCACGGACCAGCGGCACAATCGTTGACGTTGACATGGTGAGCAAAGGCGTGTCGTTTGGGGTGGTCCAGTTCACGCCCGACGGTCGCATGCAACGAGGCAGCCTTGAAGGTATCGACCCCGATCTGGTGGTGCGGCCGTTTGGTTGGAAAGGCACGGCCGCGACATTAGCCGAATTCATCGCCGAGGCTGCCGCGTTGCACCTTGGGATTACCACCGCTGAAACCCTTGCGAGCAATGGCAAAGCCCGCTACCCGATTGAGCTGGCGGCCAATGCCGTGGCCGAGTTGAGCGCAGGCCAGCTCACAGCGTTGGTCGTGTATATCGCTGCCCTCGATGTCCCGAGGGTGATTGCGCCCATGGATGCAACCAATCAAACAGCTTTTCTGCCTGACGCATGGGCCCAAGGCCGTGGCTTGTTTGAAACCGTCGGATGCGCTAGTTGCCATGTGCCGCGTTTGCTTTTGAACAAACCAGTTGCGACCGTTCATGCGGCATCGACTGGCGGCAACCTGCAACTCGATCTGTTACGCGACGCTGAGCCGCCCCGAATCTTGCCGGCATCGCAAGGCCAAGGCTACGTGGTCGAACTTTTTAGTGATCTCAAGCGCCATGACTTGGGTGCGGAGGCGACTTCCCTCCATGTACACGGCGGGATCGCACCGCGGCTGTACCTGACCCGGCCATTGTGGGGCCTTGCCGATTCGGCGCCGTATTTTCACGATGGCGGCTCAGTCACCGTCGACGCCGCGATTTCTCGGCATAGCGGCGAAGCAGCGTTGGCGCGTGATAACTGGGACGCGTTGTCAATCGATGAACGTAACGCGTTGCGTCTATTTTTGATGTCACTGCGTCGCTCACCCCGCGTACAAAATCCCTAGCCGAACGCGAGTCAATTGGCGTATCGTACGACTGATGGCCAAAACTTTTTCTTCCTTAAGCGCCTTTGGATTCGGCGTGTTTGTGCTTGGGTTAACGCTTGCTGGAGCCGGTTGTAATACCTGTCCCGACGGTAGTTCAGGTAACAGTCTGTACTGCAATGCTGGCGCGGCGTGTTTGGAAAGTGAAACAACCTGCGGCGGCGTGTGTTCGAATCTGCAATCAGATTCTGACAACTGCGGCGCATGCGGCCAAGTCTGCGGCGATGGCATGTCGTGTTACAGCGGCGTGTGTGCATCGAGCTGCGCGTCGGCCAATGAAATGTCGTGCAGCGGTACCTGCGTAGATACTAGTTCCGATGAAGCACACTGCGGCACTTGCACCACGGCATGCAAACCAAGCCAAACGTGTACCGATGGTTCGTGTGGTTGTACCGCCGGTCAAGTTGCTTGTGGTGCGACCTGCGTCGATCCTCAAACCGATAAAAATCGTTGCGGTGCCAGTGGCGACTGCATGGGTGCAAACGCTGGCACGACCTGTCAAGGCACGCAATCGTGCATCGGTGGTCGCTGCTTATCGACGGAAATCTATCGCGGCAGTTTGCCCAACACGACTGGTGCCTGGACGTACAATGGCGTGATTGGTTTACCTGGCGCGGTCAACGAATGTAACAACCGGGTGCGAGGTGCTGGCAGCCTGACCCAAGTTTGTACCTACGCTCAGCTCACGGCAGCACAAGCGGCTGGCGAATTGATCAACGCTAAAGACTACACGGGCGTTGCGGTTACCGATTGGTGGGTCAACGATATTACGGCGCTTGGTAACGTGCAGTGCAACGACATCAATACCAATTGGAACTACGCAACTGCGCACCTAGGCAAAGTTGGCAAGTCGACGACGTTGACCGCCGCGGCTGGTACGGTGTCGCCGGTGGCCACGGGGACGCCATCCGCAGGCGGTACTGGGACGGGCATCGTATGTTCAACGCCGCGTGCGATTCCATGTTGCACCGCGCCGTAGCGCTGAGTTTTTTTGGATTAGTTGGCTGTACGCGGGGCAAGCCATGCCCAACCCCGAGCGGTGCGCATACGTGCTTGATCAGCCGCGAAATCGGTGATGTCCCCCATGGCGAATTAGGATTTCGCTTTGCTGAGCCGGCCGATGTTGACGGCGATGGCAATGCCGATATGGCAGCGGGCGGCCGCTTTAAAGGCACGGGCTATGTGCAGGTATTTGACCGGGCGAAACATCGTTGGGATGGCGATCACGCCGCAGGCTTATATGGCCAGGACGTGATCACGGTTCGGGATCTCAATGGCGATGGCAACGCTGATCTGGTGATCTCCGCGCCTAACGCGCTGATCGATAACAAACCTGCTGGCATCGTCGAAGCTCGCACTGGCGCTGGCGAACTGTTGTGGCGAGCCACCGGCCAGACCCCTGGTTTGGGTTGGCAACTCGACAACGCCGGTGATCAAGACGGGGATGGGCTCGACGATATTTGGGCCGGCGCACCGTCGGATACGCAAGGCGGGCATGTGTATTTGCTGGCTGGCAAAGATGGTCAGGTGATTCGGCGCATTGATAACCAACAACACGATGGTCAGTTCGGTTGGTATCTCGTTGCGATGGCGGATCTCGACGGCGATGGCCATACCGATCTCGCGGTGGGGGCACCTTTCGTCGGGATGGGTGGCGCGGTGTATCTGATTGCGTCCACAGGGAAGGTGTTGCGCGAAATACGCGGGACCCGGCCACGCGCTCACTTTGGCGAAATGTTGACTGCGCTCGATGATGTTAACGGCGATGGCGTTGCCGATCTCGCAGTGGGCGCGCCGGGTGGTGGCGGTGGGGATCCGTTAATAGATATGAGCGAAGTTATGATCGTTTCGGGCAAATCCGGCATGGTGTTGCGTCGTCTGCATCAGCGTCAACCGGGTGAGCTGTACGGTAGGTCGTTGGCGACACTTGATGATCTCGACGGTGATGGCGCACGCGAGCTTGCCATCGGCGCGCCATGGGCAGGTACCGCGGCGGCGCCGCGCATGGGCCGGGTTGAAGTACGCTCGGTAAAAAACCTTAAAGTGTTGGCGCAAATAGAAGGTGCTACGGCCAACGAGTGGTTTGGTTGGCACATGGCGCGGGCCGGCACGGCGCTATCCAAGCCTGGCATTATTGTCGGCCGGTTATGGGCGAACGAGGGCGCTGGCGCGCTCGAGCTGCACCAGTTCCGTTGACGTTTTCCGACCACAACGGGTGCTTCCGCGTTACTCGGCAAACGCGCCGGGATTCATGATGCCGAGTGGATCGAGCTCGGCCCGAAGTGATGCGAAATATGGGTCGAGGCGAAGTGCGCGTGATCCAGGTAGCCAGCCGCCAGCTTCGGTTGCCGCGCGTTTACACAACTCAAGTAACGCAAGCTCGTGAACCTCGGTGGCGTCGGCGGCTATGGTTTTGCCATCACGAATCACGGAGAAAAAGGCGACTGCACCGTCGGCATCGAAGCGTGAAACTTGGGCGCGGGCGCTGCCGCCAGCCGCAGCGGCGGCTTCAATCACCGCGCGGTAGGTTGAGGCCAATTTGCGCGGCGTGGCCATGGCTTGAAACGTTGGCGGTGCCGCAGGCGTTGATTCACCATGGTGCAAGCGGCGCCACCAAAGCTTGGCGGCTTCGTCCGACGCGGTTTCGCCACCTTCGGCAAGCACCGCGCTGGCGACTAGATCGCGATCGCACGCAGCGAGATCGGTGGGCCCTGCCGTGCCAACTACCATGAGCGCACCGGTTGGACTTTTGGCGGCCAGTTGTTCGACGATCGGCAGGCCGCGAAAATGTGCAGCGGCTTCGGCGAGGTCGTAGATGCGAATCCCCGACGGTGCAGCTTCTTCGCGCAGTGCTAAATAAACCGCAGCAATGGCAGCGTCGAGGTTGGGCAAAATATACGCTGACGCAAAGCGCGCTTCAGGCTGATGATGAATGCGCACGACTGCCGAGGTGATAAAGCCAATAGTACCTTCGGAGCCGCACAATGCGCGCAGCAGATCGGGGCCGGTAGCGCGGCGCGGGGCCACGCGGGTGTGCACGGTGCGGCCGTTGGCGAGCACGGCTGATACGCCGACCACCGCGTCTTCAAAAAAACCATGTCGGGCTGAGGATTTACCCGGCGTGCGCACGGCGATGATTCCGCCGAGCGAAGGCGCTAACACGGAGGGCGGATAGTCGCCAAGCGTAAGCTTGCGTGGCGCCAGAATTTCTTGCAGGCGTGTGCCGGTAACCCCAGCTTGTGCGTGTAACAACAGCGAGGTCTCGTCGAGTTGCACAACTTGATCGAGCCGGCGGGTACTTACAAATACCCGATCGCGATCGCGGGTGTGCGGGGTGGGGCGTCGACCCGAGCCTTCGGGATGGACCGGCACTTGATGGCTGGCACACAACGCCATGACTTCGGCAACCTCGGCCGGGGTGCGTGGCACCACGCGGAAAAAATCACGGGCCAGGGCCGTCACTGCGACGTTGTTGCCTTCGGTCGGGGGCCGCAAGGTACTTGGCTCGACGGCGATCGGGCTGACAAACTCAGCCCCCACGGTGGCGATGAGTTGACGATGCAGTTGCTCGCTCATGGCTTGGCCTCGTCCATGGGAAACCGTAGCGGCGCGTCGGTGGTGTGTTGCCTGCGCACCGGCACCGAGGCGTCGGAGATGACGGCGGCAAGCCCCATTTTGCCTGGGTTCATAATGCCGGAGGGATCGAGGCTGGCTTTGGTGGCGCGGTAAATCGCCATCGCTTCGCGATGTTCGTTCGCCATGTACGCGGCTTTGAGAATGCCAACGCCGTGGTGATGCGAGATTGTGCCACCGACGCGGGTGGCCGCCGCGAGTCCATCTTGCCAAATGGCATCGTAGAGCCGCTCGGCCGCAGCTAAATTACCGGCCGGTGCGGTCGCTGCAAACGTGAAATAGATGGAGCACCCGTCGGCGTAGGCGTGGGAAAAATGCGCCATCACGACGGCGTGGCGGCCAATCGCTGTGCGCACCGCATCATAGAGTTCGGGCAGATTGTCCCAGCGCGCCGCAACTTCCATGGTGTCGACAAACGCACCGTCGCGGAACATTGGTGACATTCGATACGACACAGCATAGCGATGTGCCAACCACGATAAACCGGGTTGCTCGCCCATGTTGCGGGCGCCGGCCGCTTCGAGTTCGGCGAAGGTCAGCGCGGCTTCAACTTCGGTCCGAATCCTCGAACCTTCCAAGCCGATGATGATCCGACATCCGCGTTTTGCGACTTTGCTTGAAACTGCATCGGCGATGCGATTGAACTGCGCTGCGTGGCCGAGGCCGCTGAGCATCGCGTCGCGGCGTAGTCCACCGACTCGATTCTTGGCAAACAGCCGCAACCGTTCGAGCACACCGTCGGGCGGTGGCGGCGTGATCGGCCAGGTTGGCAGTGCGCCCGATTCGCGGGTCGGCTGCGGCGCATGGCTGTGTAAAAACGCTATGCGTTCATCCTCGCGATGATGGTCTTGCTCGGTCTTGTGCGAAAAAGAATTAATCAACGTGTCGAGTTCGTCGTACAGGCGGATGACTGCTGGCCGCAAGCCGCGTTGCAAGACGCGACGCAAGGCCGCGATGCCGTCGGTGACGTGGTCGACTTCGAAGCCACGATAGATGGCAATCTGCGGCGCTGGGGCCACGCGCAGTCGCGCCGAGGTAATGATCCCCAGGGTGCCTTCGCTACCGACGATGAGTTGCGTCCAATTGGGCCCACGCAAGGCGCGATTAGGGCCATCGGTTTCGATCACTTCGCCGCGCCCAGTAACCACCGTGAGGCCGGCAACTCGATCTTCGACTTTGCCATATTTGGTGGACAGCTGGCCGGCGGCACGCGTGGCTAACCATCCGCCGACGGTGGAGCAATAAATCGACGATGGAAAGTGCCCAAACGTAAAACCGCGCCGCGCAAGTTCGCGCTCGAAACGCTCACCACCTAGGCCGGCTTCGACATCGCAGATCAGTTCGTCATTGTGCACGGACCGCAACGCTTGCATGCGTTTGGTATCGATGGTGATGCCGCCAAACAGTGGCACCACGCCGCCGCACACACCGCTGCCACCACCGTACGGCACAATGGGTACCCGCAATCGCAGCGCGAGTTTGACAATGGCAACTACTTCGCTGACATCTTCGGGCCACACAATTGCGTGCGGCCGATGTCGTTCGGGCTGACCGGCCCGGCGCGCCAGCAGCAGCCGTGGCCACATATCCCGAGCATACGTATCGCGATCGGTTTCGCCGATCGATACACGCTTGGGCCCAAGCAGGTCGAATAGTTCTTTGGCGAGCAGGTCAGCGTCGACCACGGGCATTGCCATGGCGGCAGCCTAGCATGTAGGTGCCGTGACGGGCAGAGGGCGAAGGCACTGATACGGGCACTGCGGTCTGCAAACCGGATACTTGCGGACTTGCGGACTTGCGGACTTGCGGACTGAGGCAGCATCCAACCCCGATCGAGCTTTTGCGATAGCCGCACGATTTGCTGCACCGCAGAAATTGGGGTTGCTGCCCGATCGCGCACGGCCAGCGCCAACTCTGGCAGGGTTAGCGCGGGGAGCATTTTCGTTGGCACGGGCCGTGCGCGGTTGCGGGCATGACCCCAATTTCTTTGTTAGCAAATCGGTTTGTGGCGTATCGCATGGCGCTTGAGAGCGTGATGGCCGTGAGCAAATGTGTCGGTGCTTGGCGCGGCGAATCGGACTTGGCCAATCAGTGCAAACGCGCCGCGCAAAGTGTGATGCTCAATTTAGGCGAAGGCAGCGCATATCAACGGGGCTCGGCCAGCCAACAACGGTTCTTTCGCATCGCTCGGGCTTCGGCCATCGAAGTTGAATGCGCACTTGAATGTGCGATGGCGCTGGGCTTTTGCGATGCTGCGACTCTTGATGCCCGCTCACGAGCTGGCCGTGCAGCGAGGTTGGCGATTTCGGTTTGCTGGTAGCGGCTATAAGGCTGCAAGTCCGGCAGTCTGCAAGTCCGGCAGTCTGCAAGACCGACGTCCGTAAGACCGACGTCCGGCGTCTGATGTCCAGAGTCCGGAGTCCGAAAACCGGATAACTACAGTCTTCGGACTTTCGGACTTTCGGACTTTCGGACTTTCGGACTTTCCAACTTTCGGACTTTCGGACTTTCGGACTTTCGGACTTTCGGACTTTCGGACTTTCGGACTT
>JAGPDK010000576.1 GCA_018057605.1 Kofleriaceae bacterium
TCATCACCGACCTCACCTTTGCCACGGTGGGTGCCACCATGTCGGCAAAAATTCCAGGCCCAGCAACGGCCGACGGCACGGGCGCAGGTAGTGGCAGTGCTGCCACACCAACCGAATTTGCCTTGATCTCAACAGTGTACCGCGACCCCAAAGGCCACCTGGTCAGCGAGTTCAATAATGGTCGCACCACCGAGACCACAACCTCGCCCCGCCCCGTCGATTGGTTTATCGGCGGACCGTTCACCGCAATTTTGTTGCCAATTTGCGCGCGCAGCGAAACCGAACCCACCAGTTTTTTGGTTTTCCCCGACGACACCGTCGATGTTTTCGCGCCGACTACCGTGATGCTCGAAGACGGCAAACGCACGATCACCCTGCATCGGATCCGCTTCGCTAGCACCGGCAAAACGTCCTACGTCGCCTGTGAAGGCGGCAACATCGTCGGTGATCGAACCGGCAAACAATCCTCGGCGCGGCGCGACGACAAAGCGATGTTAACCGCACTGGCGCAACTGCCGATCTAAACGCATCGGCCGTGGCAGGTCAGCAACTTTGACGCGCGTCACAACAGGGCTGGTCGATACTGGCTAGTTGTGTGGCGTGGTAGCCGCCAGCGCGCTGAGCCGCTGATCAAGTGCTGCACCAGTGCGGTCGGTTTCAGAGCGCGTGCCGTAGTAGATCTGCGGGCCGCGCGGCACCGATTGCAAGGTAAGTTTGAGGTCAAACGGCGCTGGGCCACTGACTTCTTCAATCGTAAATTGCGAGGTTACGCGCTCATGGGTTTCTGGCAAAACGATATCGAGGGTTTCACCTTTGACCTTAAACACAAAGAGTTCAAAGCTGCCTTTGAACAACGTGCGGTCTTGATACACGCCGCCGCCCATCGTCGGCACAAAACGAAAGACATGAAGCCGATCGCTATGGGTCTCCGGCATGCGGTCGATCCAATTGCGATCGATCAACAGCTTCGCTGCGACCTCAGGGCTCACTGCATGTTGGCGGGCAGGCTCGGTTTTAGACGAACAACCGGCCGCAGCGGCAGCGGACAGCGATAGAGCAACGAACAGACGCGAAGTTACATGCATGGTGGCAACCCTAGCACTGAACCCGCACTGAGCTGACACCGACTCCGTGGCATTGCGTCGCAACACCAAGCCACCAGCGCCACCGAAACCGGAAAAAGCCCGAACTCTTGCGAGTTACAGGCTCAATCGTTTGCTGAGTTGACGACCGCTAACGGTCAAGCAGCTCGGCGCAGTTACGCAGCAGCAGCAGCGTAGACAGCAACGCGACAGCGTTGTTTGCCTTGGCGTTCGAACTTCACAACGCCATCGATGGTCGAGAACAAGGTCCAGTCGCGACCGATGCCAACGTTGGCACCAGCATGAAAGACAGTACCTTTTTGGCGGACGAGAATGCTGCCAGCGGTGACGGCTTCGCCACCGAAGCGCTTAACGCCACGCATTTTAGGATTTGAATCGCGGCCGTTCTTGGTAGATCCGGCACCTTTTTTGGAGGCCATGGTGAATTCTCCTGAGACTTACGAGAAAATAAAGTGTGAAATCCCGGTCGCTTACGCGATCGCGGAGATCTTCACTGCGGTGTAATCTTGGCGGTGGCCGTTACGGCGCACGTAGTTTTTCCTTCGTCGGAACTTAAAGACCACCAGCTTTTCGCCGCGGCCTTGCTCCACGATCTCACCTGTGACTTTGGCACCGGAAATCGTTGGTTTACCAACGACAACCGCTCCACCGTCGCCGGCTGATTTCAGCAAAACATGGTCAAATGTGACCTTGTCGCCTTTATTGCCGTCGAGAAGCTCAACCACGATGGTTTTGCCTGCTTCGACGCGATACTGTTTTCCACCCGTTTGAATGACGGCGTACATGACATTGACTCCGAACAAATGCTTAACGAACCGCGCACTTTATAGATCATTTTTCCAAGGTCAAGCATCCGATCGCTGGTTCCGTGAAAATGAATCTAAGTGACTGTAATTGCTACTCCGAATCTCCCTCCGGATTAGCCGCTTAGCAGGCGATCCCGCCGCTTGGACGGTTTTTGCTGCCACGGCGGACCCGTTTGTTGCCGTTAAATCCAACCGCATACCAAGCTTAGCGACACGAAAATCGCTCCGCGCCAAGCGCCAAGTGTTTGATGATCGTGTCGAAATTGCGCGCGTTTTGCGCAGCACAGACCTGGTTGGCTTTGGTAGCGAGGCTGCCGGTTTCAGTTGCCGTATACTCAGTATTAAATACGGCCTTATTTGCGGCGATGAATGGCGCATACGTCTCGCACTCGTCGTACTGGGCACATTGTTCATTTACCGCAAAGTCAAACGTCGCGACCAGCTGCGGAATCTGCGCAACATTATTTTTCAACCCAACCGCCATGCCATTTTGATGTGCGGTATCCGCGAGAAAATGCAAAAACTCGAGTTGATCGGCCGCCGTAATTGGAAAGCCTGGCTCATTCCCGGGATCCAAGACATCAACATCGTCGGGTTCAACCGCGTCACATGACAGCGCATGCGCGCGCTCGATGCGTGCTTTCATTACGGCGCGCACGGCAGGCTGGCGGAAATCTACCCAATATTGGCCTGGCCAACCCTGCAACGGATTGCCTTTATATGGCTCCAACGCAGCAGAATCGACGCGACCTGGCTCGTACGCAGTGTCAAAATAACAAATTACCCGACGTCCGCGTGCGTGCAGTTGCGCCACGATATCGCTTTGAGTATCCGACGAAAATGGATCGATATCAAAAACCTGCGCATCGACCGACAAATCAATAGTGCCACTAAGCTGCCACTGCCACGACGTACCAGGCGTAAACATCGGCCGCCCAGACGCCCCACCGTCGGCCGACCTACCGTCGCCGATCGCCGTATCAGCGTGGGTGCCAGCGGCGTCCAGTTCCAGCGCAGGCCGACCACCGCATCCATCGACAAACGTCAGGATGCTCAGCAGTAGCGCGCCTTGCGCGACAAAGCGCATCGGCAGCATTACTGGTTCGAGAAGTACGCTTGCCGGCGGTTGCGCCGTTCCCCTCTGACTTAGCCGCCCTGGCTTAGTTGCATCCACGCCTCAGGCTACCGCAACAACCGTGGGCAAGCGGCGCAACATCGGTGCAATATTCAAACAGACAGGATGTGGGTCGCTATCTTACTCCGCCGGCGCAAGCGCTTGGCGTAGCAAATCGTTGAGCACATGAGGATTGGCTTTGCCGCCGGTCGCCTTCATCACTTTCCCAACGAAGTAGCCCAACATTTTTTCGTTGCCGCTGCGATACGCTTCGATCTGCGAAGGATTTTCGACCAAGAGTTTACTGATAATCGGTAACAACTCGGCGGGATTGCTGATCTGCACCAAGCCTTTATCAGCGACGATTCGCTCGGGCGCTTCGCCGGTTTGATACGCTTGATCAAAAACGTCCTTAGCGATTTTGCCGCTGATCGTCCCAGCATCGATCAAGCCCACGATGGCGGCCAACGCAGCAGCCGGCAATGGTGATTCCGCAAT
>JAGPDK010000577.1 GCA_018057605.1 Kofleriaceae bacterium
GTTACGCACCGTTTGCAACGTGGCGCGCGCTGCTTGGTAATCTTGGTCGTTAAATGATCGCAGCGCTTTGGCCACCGCCGCGCTACGGTTACGACCTTGTGGATCGAGCGCACTCGACCACACCGCTGAAATTTGCTCGGCAGCGGCATCGGGGTCGTCGTCGAGATTCGGCACCGGCGCGGCATAGCTCGCCGAGCCTTGGCGCCAGTTAGCGAGCAGCAAGGTTGCGAACAACGCGAGCCAGCAACGGCCAAGACAGGACCTCCATGATCCACCTAAAACGCGCGAGGCCGCTCGGTTCATGGCGGGTTGCTGCTCGCGCGTGGGCGTAACGGCGCCCGCACTGCGGCCCGGAGGTTGGCTCGGTTTTGTTTGGCGCGCGCTGCAAACTGCGGATGCGCACCCGACGCGATGAACTGCTCGTACTCTTGCGCGGCAATGAAGGTGTTGCCTTGGGCATCGTTGAGTAAGCCGAGATAATAGTGAACTTCGCCAGTCGGCACGTAATAGACATCGCGCTGATCAAGTTGGCGCTGCCAGCGCGCCAAGGACTCTCGGGGAATTGCGCGCACCAGCTGTCGCGCGTGTTGCCCTTGTCCCGCGCGGTCGAGGGCAACGGCCAGGCCCAGAATTGCACTGGCATCAGCGCCGCCGATCACGGCTTGTGAGTAGGCTGCGATGGCGGGCTCAAGCTCGCCAAGCATCATGTAAATCTCGGCGAGATTCGGCAACGTTACCGTGCTTGGGTGGTCAGGATCTTGGCGATCGAGAATCTCGCGATACACCGCAATGGCTTGGCGCAGTTCTTGGGTGCCAGTAATTTTGGTTAGCAGCGTCGCGGTTGATTCTAGACATTGCTCACTGCGCGGGTCCTTGGGCGCCAAACGCAGAAATGTCAGTTCGGCGTTCACGGCTTCGCGGGCCAGGGTTTTGTCAAAGCCGAAATCCGACCGACACCATGCTTTGCTCGCGGGATTGGCGCTATTGAGTCGGCAGTCGTGCACAACCGACGATAAGGCACTGCCTAGATGGTAGTAGGCTTCGGCCGCATCGGGTGCGAGCGCGATGGCCTTACGATAATGCCCTAGGCCAATTTTGATGTTGTCCCAAGCAAGCAGGGTATTTTGTGCCGAACCCATCGCGACGAGCAGGTGATCGTCGCCGGCTTGAATCAGCGCGCGATACTGTTGTTGCACCACGTCGGCGGGCTCTGGCGCAAGGCGCTGCCACACCGTTGGTTGCTCGGCGTGGGCTGGTGCTGTGACCGCACACGCGACGGCCACAGCAAGCAGGCAGGCGCGGGCGGTCATCGTCGTGCTCGCACAGCGTCGCGATGTTGGCGACTAAGTTTCCCAACCGTTGGGTGCGTAGGCGAGCACGTTGGCGGGGTTGCGCTGTCAGGTATGCTGGTGGCCCAAGCTGGCATGGCAATGCCTAGGTACCCAGCCGTGGTTACCTGGACAAGCCAGCGCCAAAACGAAGGGCGGAACTGCACTGCCATAGTATGCAGCTTGGCGCTGCGATGCGCCAGCATTGCAAGGTAGTGTACGCTGCAACTACATGTTTGGCTTTCGGTTGCAACCGCTTCATGTGGCCTCACTCGCGGCAGTGCTGACCACGGCGATGCCGCAAGCGTATGGCGATGGCGCAACTGCGGGCCGCGCTGGCGTTGGCACGGCAAGTTCCGAATACGGTGCAGGTCAAGGGAATCCGGCCGCACTGGCCCGGCGCAGTGGGTCACGGCTGTGGCTCGGCACGATGGTGGTGCGCGACGCCGTCCAATGGCACAGCAACGATCAGGCGGCGCCTCAAGCTACGTCGTTGAGCCCGGCGCGGCTCGCGCCCAATGGTGGCGCGGTGTGGGCTGGCACCACCTGGCTGGTTGGAATCTCGGCTGCAACCACCAGTAGTAGCGAAGTGCAACTACCGGTGCCAAACAGCGATGCCAATGACGACACTTTGCTTGCGCGGTATCCGTGGCGGTTGCAAGGCATCGCTGCGCGTTGGCAGCGCGATGAACTGGCGGTGGCGGTTTCCCGTCGGATGAGCGATGCAATCGCCGTCGGTATGGCGGTTGGCGTTGCCCATGTTGCGCTACGCGAACAACGCCACGAGCCGACGGGGACCGTTGCGCCGGTGTCGACCCTGCTGTCGCTACGCGGTGAACAATGGGGCGCGCCGAGTGCGCGTTTTGGCGTTACCGTGATGCCGACGTCGCAGCCCTACGAAGTGGGCCTGGCCGTATGGTGGCATCGTGGCGCCCAACTCGAGGGTAGTGTTACGTACGCCGATGACAATCGCGCGGTGGCGTCGTGGGCACTACCGCGCGAACTAGGTGCGACTGCGTCCGTGCGGCGTGTTGCGCATCGTTGGACGCTTGAACTCGACGGTGAGCTATCGAGCGCAAACGCTGGGCTGCGGCAGTGGGAGGTTGCCAGCGGTGGGGCGCTTGATTCGCGGATGCAGCGCGGCTTACGCGGCGAGTTGCGGCTGGCCGGTGAGTATGCGGTGATTCCTGGGTTGATGTGGCTCACGGCGGGCACTGGCGTGCGACGTGGCAGTGCGGCGGCGCAGCTGGTGGCGCCGTTGTTTAGCGATTTTTCAAGTGTGCTGGTTTCGGCTGGCGCAGTGGTGGCTGCCGACGGAGTTGCGGTCATGTTTGGCGGCACCGCCACCTACGCAGCGCAACGCGATAGCGATGTGGCGGGCACGCTAGCGACAGTTTCGAGCACCCGCACCATGGTGGGCCTGACTGTTGAATACGAGTTTGGCGGACTGTAGCCGGGCTCGATTGCCGTTGCCGTTGCTGGTGGCCGGTTATGTTGTCGAGCCCGACCGCGACCGCGTCGGCGTTTTGCCGGCCGGTTTATCGCCACCGATGGCGTCATCGAGTTCGATGAAGCCGCCCCAGAGCGCGCCGACCGCAGCACCCATCAGTGGCTGCCAATCGTAAATCCATCTGGTTTGGCTACCTAGCGAAAGCTGAAACCCGCCCCAAACCTTGGCGACCAGTGCGTACATCCCACAGCCAATGCCGAAGCCGACAACGGCTTTAAGCACGCTGACAATCGACGTTGAATCTTTATCGGTGATGAGCGACCAAATCGGTCGGCCAACCATGAACCCAACTAATGCGCCAATGAGCCCATAGGTGAGCCAGTGCATGCCGCCAGTTAAGTTGAGGGCATACGCGCCGTAGCCAACCGCACCGCCGATGACCGCGCCTTTGAGCAGGCCAATGAACAGTTTTACCATGACGTCAGCATACCGTTATCTTGTGTGATGGCCGCAAGATTGTGGGGAATTACCGCAAATATGCGAGACCAGCGACGGCGCTAAACAGCAACGGCCAATGAATGATCCAACGAAACGCGCTCAGACACGCGCGGAGGGTTGAATGCCGGCGACTTGCCAGTTGAAAGTCGCGCAGAAGGGACGGGCACGTCCCCAATGCTGGTCACTTAAGCGCATCAGATCGAAACTCTTGAACTTTTCAGTTTACTCTGTAGCGCCTACT
>JAGPDK010000578.1 GCA_018057605.1 Kofleriaceae bacterium
AGAGTACAGTTGGCCAAAGCATCAGGCCCACTGCAATGCCAAGGCCGATTGACTGTGGTAACCGCAATTTGCTCACCAAGACAAATACGGTCACGAGCGTTTGCACCGCAGCGATGGCGAAGTAGGTCGGAATCTTGCTCAACGGTCGCTCGTTGTACAAAAGATGACGGCCTGCAGCCGCGTGATAAAGCGAGCGCCCAACCGCAGCTGATGCCAGGATGAAGAACCAAAGCACTTCACCCGAACCGCCTGGTGTCATCATCATCGGGATCAGCATGGCGCCGATCAAGACGCTGAAGATGCCGCCGGCGAGCTGCATGCTCAGCCCTAAGCCGGGCAAGCCGAAATCGGCGGGCACAGATGTGCCAGCAGACATGGGTGATGGCGTTGGTGATGGTGCGGCTTCGTTCGACATGCAGCTCCTTGCGCAGTTTGAGGTGCCGTAGGCGTACCACGGCGGCCGGCGCAGTAGCCGGAAAAACCACCCACAGATAGATTCGCCACGCGGCCGGCGTTGGCCTGGTTACGCGTTACTCAGTCGCTGTTAGTTCGGCGCTGGCCGCGTTGGCCGCAACGGCCGCGCGATGGCGCGCGATGCGTGAACGCACCAATTCGAGCCGGTCTTGGCCCCATACGGTTAGGTCGCCAATGCGCAAGGCTGGCACACCCCATAGCCCAAACACGGCAAGGTCGTTGATGGCTTCGGTCGCCCAGATGCTAGCTTTGGCGTCGAGCGCAGCACTTTTTGCTTCGTCCCATGGCAAGCCGGCACGTTCGACCACAAACTTCAGGTCAACATAGTCCGCCATATCACGGGCTTCTGCCCAAATGCCACGCATGGCCGATTGGGCAAACGCCATGGCATCGGCAGCGCTGCGGGTTTCGGCCCATTTCGCGATGCCGAGGCAGTGGTCGATGCCTTTGCCCAACGGATCGCAAATATTGCCGAATGCAATGCCGTGGCTGGCGGCTTCGCGGGCGGCATCGAGGAGCATGTACGAACGTTTGGCTGCGACCAACGGCACGCCGCGTTGCACCATGGGCGCAACTGGTCGCAAGCGCAGCGGAATGTCGCGGCCCAAGATGGCTTCAATACGCATGAGCGCCAAATACGAATAGGGTGAACGAAACGAGAACCACAGCTCGGCGGCGAGTGGTTGTTTGCTCAATAACAATGGTGCTGGAGCGGGTCGCTGGTGCAACACCCCGACCACGCTGCGGTGCTGATCGGCGGCGATCGCCGCTTCGAGATACGGCAACCGGTCGATGCCGACGTACCATTGGCCGCGATAACAAAACGTGGCGCCGTAGTAGTGGCCGGCTTTGCGCAGCCGCGCGTAGGCAGCATTGAGGGTCGGGTCAGTCGTGACTTGTGATTCGTTGCTCCACGTGCCCGCGGCGGCGAAGAGCAATTTGGGGTCGTTGCGCCACATCGCATCAGCGGTTTGCAAGATGGCGGCGAGTTGTTCAGGGTGCGGCCGTTTGCGAGCCAAAATCGCGCCGGCTTTTTTAACAACATTTGGATCTGGCGCTTTTTTGCCTGGGAATTCGAGGTCCCAATACTGCGCTAGTTCGATGGCGTCGCGCGCGGCATTGGCGATACGCATCACCGGTTCCGAGTTGACGTCGCTCGCCGGTGGCGAAACAATTTCAATCGCGAAATCGACGTTGTAGGTTTTGATCAAGCGATCGAGCGCTTGGGCGGCAAGATAGCTGAGTGCATCCGAAGGATCATGGTAAAAATCGATACGCGCCGGGGCTTTTTTTATTTGTGCCAGTGCGCGCCGCGCTGCATCGCCGGCTGGGCCAA
Source organism: Kofleriaceae bacterium (assembly GCA_018057605.1). Lineage (GTDB taxonomy): Bacteria > Myxococcota_A > Polyangia > Haliangiales > Haliangiaceae > JABFXX01. The sequence continues at coordinate 1,811 of JAGPDK010000578.1, forward strand.
GCCAGGCTGCGATGGCCTGGCCTTTCATTCGTTTAGTTAGATTCATTGCAAAACTCCTGCACGCAAAAGATGTTTTCCTTATAGTGCGCCGGCCGTGCCGACACAACGCGATAACCCCAGCACCGTAGCAATTGCGGATGAGCCGCCTGCGTTGCGGGATCCAGCGGCTGTGGTCGCTGATGTGACCGCCATCTTGCCCTTGCTGGAATATTTGGCAGCAGATTTGCGGCGCTTGGCTGACCTCGACGAGCCGCTGCGCATCAAGTTGGCGACGCTGGCCGGGGCACTGTCGCGGCCGGATCGTTACACTCGCCGCGCCCTTGGCAAAGAACTTTCGCGGCAGCGCACGCGTAAGTTGCGCGATGACGATCGCGCGGTATTGGACCAAACTGGGATTCGCGCCTTACGCAAAGAGCCGGTGTTTCGCACGCCGTTGCCGATGCCCGGGTTGGCGCTAGAAGCGGCGGTGCGCGATGGCGCTGACCAAGAAAGCGAAGCTGAAGATGCGTGGGCTGCCGCTGAAGCCGAGCGTCCGCTCGACGGTGAAACTGCTCGACGCCGGGTCCATGCCGGCCGGATTTGTTACGTCTGTAAAACTGAGTTTTTCGAATTGCATGAGTTCTACGACCAAATGTGTCGACCTTGTGCCGAGTTCAATTGGCACAAACGCACGCTCACGGCTGACCTGCGTGGCCGCATTGTTTTGGTAACGGGCGCACGGGTGAAAATTGGCTACCAAGCCGCTATCAAGTTGCTCCGGGCCGGCGCCGAGGTAGTCGTGGTCACGCGATTTCCCGTCGATGCTGCGCAACGTTACGGCCGCGAGCACGATGCATCGGACTGGCAACATCGCTTGCATGTGTACGGTGCCGATTTGCGTCATACCCCTAGCGTCGAAGCGTTGTGTCAGCATTTGTTGGCGACGTTGCCGCGGCTCGACGGAATCATCAATAATGCTTGTCAAACCGTGCGCCGGCCGTCGGGCTTTTACGATCATTTGTTGGCAACCGAAATGCAGGCCATGGCGGCGTTGCAGGGCATCGAGCGCAACTTTGTCGCTCGCCACGCGGCATTTATGAACCGCGCTGCGCCGCAGTTGTCGTCGAGCGCTGCGCCGTTGACCGTGACTACGCCAGGGCCCAACGACCGTGGCCAACACAACATTTGGCAATCAGCCGTGCTCTCGCAGGTGCCGCTCTTGGCCGAAGATCTCCAGCGCGGTGGACATCTGTTTCCAGCCGGGCGTCTCGACGCTGATTTACAACAAGTCGATTTACGCGGCTTCAATAGTTGGCGCATGACGCTCACCGATGTGCCAACCGCCGAGTTGCTTGAAGTGCATTTGGTGAACGCCGTGGCACCGTTTGTGATCAACGCGCGGCTCAAGCCACTGATGGCGCGGGTGGCGACCCGTGATACCCACATCGTCAATGTGTCGGCGATGGAAGGTCAGTTTTATCGGCGCTGGAAAACCGACAAACATCCGCACACCAACATGGCCAAAGCCGCGCTCAATATGATGACGCGGACCTCGGCTGCAGATTATCGCCGCGACGGTATTCATATGAACAGCGTTGATACCGGCTGGGTTACCGACGAGGATCCGGTCGAACTGGCGGCGCGCAAAACCATTGAAGAACGCTTTCACCCACCGCTGGACATCATCGACGGCGCTGCCCGCATCGTCGATCCGATCATTCACGGC
>JAGPDK010000579.1 GCA_018057605.1 Kofleriaceae bacterium
TTATTAAGATCAGTGACGTGTTGGTGCGTGGCATTGCGCGCTCGCCCGTGAAGCGCGAAATGATGCGGTCGTTGGGCCGCATTGCTGAAGCCATTGATGCTGTGGTGGTAGCTGAAGGGATCGAGACGCCCGACGATTTGGCGGTACTGCGCGACCTTGGCTTGCGTTATGGGCAAGGGTATTTTATGGCGCGGCCCGGTGCACCGTTCGCAGATTTGTTACCTGGCGTACGCGAAACGATCGCGGAAATTTCTTCGTCACGTGGCGCGCATCGTCCTACCGCCTGGGAGCACGGCCGTGACGAAGGTGAACCGGACGAAGATGGTAACCTCGCCAGTGATGATGTGGTTGTGCCGCGGCCAGCGGTGTTGCCTCAGCGTGGGGTCGCCGCAGGTTCGATTCCGCCAAACGTTTGTGCCTTGGGATCCCGCGCCAGTGTGCCGGTAAATGCATTTCGCGAAGATGAAATCACCAACGACTTTGCCAAACCGCTTGATGCACTTACCGGCATGGGGTCGAATCCCAACCCGAGTGCGTTGCCTCCGCCCGAGGTTGATGCGTCGGGCTGGACGCCGTTGGCCAATCCGCTGGCCAGTGATGAACCGGCCCTGCTGCAAACGCTGGTGCGATTGCGCACAGATAATGAAGGTTCGGGCAACGAGGAAGCCGACAGCGGCGATGACCTGCCGCCATTCGAAGATACTCGCGCATAGCGGTCGACAAGGGTTTGCGGTCGCACAGCGGCGGAGTACAATCGGGCGGGCCAAATCGTTGGGAGAAAATCGTGAGCATGGATCGTCCGTCATTTCATAAGTTATTGGCCTTTGGCATCGAGCGCGGGGTTTCTGATATTCACTTTGAAGTTGGTTACCCGCCGCATTATCGGCTCAATGGCGAATTGCTTGGGGCCATTAAGGTGCCGCCGCTTACCGCTTCGGATACCGAGTCGATTGCCAAGATCATTCTTGAGGATCGCAACACCACGGTCGACTTCTCGCGGCGGTTTTCGGAAATCGATGTTTCGTACTCACTGGCGCAACGCGGTCGGTTTCGAGCGTCGATTTTTCGGCAGCGCGGTGCAGTTGGCATTGTGCTACGGCTGATTCCAATTCAAGTCGTTTCGTTGGAGTCGTTGAATCTACCGCCGGTGCTGTCCGAAATTGCAGATGTGCGGCGTGGCATGGTGCTGGTTACTGGCGCCACCGGCAACGGCAAGTCGACCACGATGGCGGCGATGATCAAGTACATCAACGAAACCCGTCACGCCCACATCATTACGGTTGAAGATCCGATTGAATACATGCATGAGCCGCAGAAGTGCATGATCATTCAGCGCGAGGTCGGCGCGGACACCGAGAGTTTCAAAGACGCGTTAATCGCAGCGATGCGGCAAGATCCTGATGTAATTATGGTGGGCGAGATTCGTGATCGCGAAACCGCTTCAACGTGTCTCAAAGCCGCGGAGACGGGGCACTTGGTGCTTTCAGCGATCCACACCCCCGATACCATGGCAACGATTCAACGTTACGTCGGCTTGTTTGATCCCGACGAGCAAGAAGTAGTGCGTGATCGCCTCGGTGATTGTCTGCAAGCCGTGATTTCGTTGCGTTTGCTGGTGAGCAAAGACGGTCGGCGGCGCATGCCGGCGGTTGAGATTTTGCGGGTCACGCGCACGATTCGCGAAGCGATTCGTTCGGGACGTTTGTCCGACATTCCTGAACTTATCCGCAAGGGCCGCGATTTGTACTCGATGCAGCTGTTTGACCAACACTTAGTTGATCTGGTCGGCTCGGGGCTTATTTCGATGGAAACCGCGATTTACGCGTCGTCGAATCCTGAAGAGTTTGAGCGTTCGCTGCGCGTTGACTGATCAGCATCGCCGCCGGGCAGTGACGGTTGCGGAGCTGATCCAGCCCAGTGCAACCCGGTCCACTCCAGCCAACTCAGCCGATCTGTTTTGGGTGATTTGCGCTGCTGTTCAATATTTATGAAACCTAGCGTCGTACGCGCTGTCTGACTGAGCAAGAACGCTCGTTGATGCTGCTGGCAATTTTGCCAGCGCGCAGCGGCTAACGCGTTCGTCGTCGACACGTTGCGGAGGTTCGCGGTTTTCGCGGACTTCAAGCCCACGTCGGCACAGCCCCGTCACGCCTGGAGTAGCCATGTCGCACATCCAACCACCTGTTCCTGCCACCGCCATTGAAGTTGTTGCTCAGTTGGGTAATTCCATCGTCAGCACGCGTCATGTCACTGCGACCGCACCGCGGCGCAGCCCGTGGCTGCCGGCTGCGATTGGAGCGGGATTGTTATTGTTGACCTTGGCTCTCGCCGCGCATGTTCTGAGCGTCACCAGTCACAACACTGCCTCACTGGCTACGTGGTTAGCTGCCAAGCGCCCGATGTGGGCTTTCCGTCCAAGTATGGTTGCCTTGTGGATCGATTGGGCCATGCCAATCACTGCGCTCGGCAGTCTTAGCATGTTCGGATGGGCCTTGCTGCGGTGGCAGCGTGCCCCAGGCGTCCATCGGTTTGTCATCGGTGGGGCGCAATCGGATTTGCCAATCGATGGCATCGAGATGACGGAAGTCGTGACCGCCACCCAACAAGGGTTGGCGTTGTCGGTGGCGCGATTTAACGGCTCGGTGCAACGCGATGGCGCTGCCGCAGCGGCTTTTACTGCATCGACGTTTGTCGCCAACAAAGGTGATCACGCCACGCTCGAAATCGGTGCGATGACGTTACATCTCATGGGTGTTGATGCGCCGGCCCACGTGGTGGGCGCGCCTGGCCTGACCCGCGAACGGGCAGGGTTGTTGTACTTTGCTGGTGCCACCTTGGCCCACATCGCGCTGTTGCTGATTGCGTTCAACTTTGGGTCCGATGCCACGGCGGGTGGTACCGACTCGGATGATGAGGAAGGTATCCATATGGTTTCGTTGCCCGATAGCGCGAATGAAGATGCCGTGGCCAAGCTTGACCCCGACCAAGGCGAGGTCGGTGGCCAAACCGCTGGTGGCACGGTGATGAAACTGGCGCCCGACAAACCAACTGGGGCGCAAGGCGGCAATGATGCCAAGCTGCCACCCGGTGCCAAAGGGAACTCGGAAAAAGAAGAAGCCCGCGCTAATGCGATTGCTGCGGCCTCGAGCTCAGGCATTTTGTCGGCGATTGACAACGACCGAATGGCGGCGTTGATCGGCGATACGTTTGTTGACGCCGATGGGCTCAGCAACGCCGGTTTGTTCGGCGGCGTATTTGGTGAAGGCGGCGACGGCACCGGCGGGCAGTTTGGTTCGCGCAAGGGCGGCGGCGGTGGTTTGTATGGTGGCCCTGGCACGGGTGTGAAGGTTGGTGGATTCAAGACAATCGGTGATGGCAATCGCGCTGGTCAAGATTGGGGCGATTGTGTTGGTTGCCCGCCAGGGAAGGGCCGTCATCACGTGCCCGTCCCTCCAACCGTAACTTTCAACCCACCGCAAGTTGAAGGTGACTATGACAAAGCCTTGATC
>JAGPDK010000113.1 GCA_018057605.1 Kofleriaceae bacterium
TAACCGACCCCACCGTGGTCGACAGCGCGCACCTCACGGTCAAACTGCAAGCCAGCGCCGCCATCTGGCAGGCCACCGTCATCGCGCCCTTCACCGATTGTCGAGCTGCGAGCGAGCAAGCCCTTGCCGCCGCGACACCAACGCTTTGGACCGCGTTACGGGCCAGGCCCACGCCGAAGATCGCCGTGCGCAAACACTACGCCGGCGACAGCGGGTTGCCAGCTGGCGCCGCGCATCTGCGCTGGGCGTTGCCAGTGCTGTTTGACAGCTACGTCGTCGCGCTCGACGACCAAACCGTTGATTTGGTATTTTGGGCCAATCGCAGCGCCGCTGGCTGGCGCTGGTTTGCCATGGGCAACATCGATGCAGCCCTGGCGCAGGCGATCACGCAAGGCAAAACCGACGACGCCATGCTCGCCCGCTGTGCCGCGCAAGTCGTTGCCAGCCAACACGACGAGCGCTGCTTACAACTGGCCGCCGCCGTCGTGCTAGCCGCTTTGCGCAACGACCGTAACGCCACGACGCATGCCTGTGCCCTGGCCAATGTGCACTGCACCGAAGGTAGCTAGGCTCAATCAGCGAGGATACGCCGCCGCGAGAATTCACCGGAACGTCACCGTGCACGCTGCGGCTGCACAGCAATATGCGCTAGGGTTGCCGCACTCCGGTGTTTCAGCGTATTCGGCTTCGCTTGTTTTTATTATCCTTGGCGGTCATCGTGATCGTTGGCGGCGGCGCGATCGTATTGGTCAGGCATGATGTCAAACAAACCGCCGAACAGCGCCTGACGGCGCAACTGCGCAATATCGCACGAACCGCCGCCGCCTTGATTTCGCGCGACCCGCAAGCCGCGAATCCACCCGCGCTAGATCTTGCGCAGATCGACGCCGCGCTGCTCAAGTTGTCAAACAACACCACCAATCAGTTGCGCTTTATCGCCACCGCGCAACAGGCTAACGAGGCAATCGCCGCCGTAGGGTTGCCGCAACCACCGGCGAGCATTCCGCCTGAGTGGGCCAGCAGTGTGGTCGGCGACGACACCGCGTACGCCGCCGCGCACGTACCAGCTAGCAACGGGTTCATCATGGTTTCGCGACCAACCTCCGAAATCAGCGAAGCGACCAAGCGGGTCGACCGCGGGGTGATCGCCGCGGCATTGTTTGGCCTGCTCGTTGCCATGTTCATGACCTGGGCGGCCACCGCGCTGATCGCCCGCTCAATGCGCAAGTTAGTGGCCGACGCCCGTGACGTAGTGCGCGGCAATACGCGGCGACTCGCGCCAGAACAAAACGACGAACGCGATGAGTTACGAGATTTGCGCGATTGGTTCAACTACTTGGCCGCTGACGCTGAACGGCACAACGCTGATTTAGCCCGTGGTCGCGGTCTGCTGACGTCGGTGTTAGAGAGTATGAGCCAAGGCGTTGTAGCGATTGATAGCAATGGCGTTGTCGAAGCCATGAATGAACAAGCTCGCAAAATTCTTGGGCTCAACAGTGCGCCCGTTGGCGAACGTTTTGAGCAATTCATCGCAGTGCCACAACTGTTGGAGCTCGCCAACGCCACCACCTCGCATGCCGTCGAATTTGCGCTGCCCACAGGGCCCAAAGTACATGTGCGGATGGCACCCAAACGCGATACCGGCGGCGTGGTGTTGGTGATTGAAGATGTCACCAATGTGCGTGAACTTGAAACCATTCGCCGCGATTTCGTCGCCAACGTCTCGCACGAACTACGCACCCCCGTCGCCGTGATTCGCGCCAACGCCGAAACCTTATCGGGCGGAGCCAAACGCGATCCCGAAATGTCGGCCAAACTCATTGATGGCCTACATCGCAACGCAGAACGCCTGGCGCGGATCTTGGCCGACTTGCTCGACCTGTCACGCCTCGACGCGGGCCACTATCGGTTGGACTTAGGGCGTGTCAATCTACATACCGCGATCGAACAGGCCGCCAACGCCGTTGAGCCTTTGGTCAAACAACGCGGCTGCACTTTGGTAATCGATGCGGCAACCGACCTGCAAGTCCGCGCCGATGCCAAAGCCCTTGATCAAGTGCTGGTTAATCTTATCGACAACGCGGTGAAATACGGCGCGGTGCCCGGCACGGTTACGATCGCCGCGCGGCGTGACGGCGATCGGGTCCGCATTGAAGTTTGCGACGACGGGCCGGGCCTTGAACCAGCGCATCAAAAGCGGGTGTTCGAACGTTTCTACCGCGCTGACTCATCGCGGTCGCGCGAAGCCGGTGGCACCGGGCTGGGCTTAGCGATCGTCAAACACTTGATCGAAAGCATGGGCGGCGATGTCGGAGTCGCGAGCGCGCAGCCTCACGGCTCCATCTTTTGGGTCCAACTCCAAGCGCTACACTAGACCAACCGCCGAACGCTACCTACACGTATTGCACTGCGCCGTGGAAGAAAGGCAACCATCAATTGGCGCTTCGCATCGCGAACCTGAACCTGGACAATTGATTTGGCCACCACAACTGCCAAGGCCGGAACACGTTACGTCACATGCACAGGCGTCATTGCAATCGACTTGATCACACGCACCGATGCCCGTGCAAGCAACCGTGCACTTGCCATCGCCACACAGGATGTTGTTGCAACTGTCGGTGCCGGTGCAGGTCACGTTGCAGTTTTGATCGCCACGACACTCCACCCCAGCAGTGCAACTGCGGGCGTCGTTACACGCGATGGCGCAGTCCCAACCCACCGGGCACACCACCTTGGTTGCGCAATTGTTGGTAGTGCACACAATGTTGCAGGTGTTGGTCCCCGCATCGCAAGAATTGCATCGCGCCGGACAGGTCTTGGCATCAATCGGGTTAGCATCGATGATGCGGGGCGCATCTATCGTCGGGCCGCCGACACAATACCCATCGACACATTCGCGGCCATTGGCACAGTCCGATTTGGTAACGCAGACCAAGCCATCACTGCGATGGTCGATCGAACACTGCGCATTGCTCACGATGAGCAACCCAACAAACAACAAACCAATAAGTACCTTCACGGCTGACCTCCAAAGCTAAGAGTTAATCCCACACCGTGCGGTACCAAGGTTGGCATCAACGTCAAGCGTTCGCCGCTTGTCGGACGCCGAGCCTTCCGCAATTCTTTGACCAAAAAGTAGCTCGACACGCCGGCCACAACGAGCCCACTGACAAACATTAAATTGCCCCCGGTCCCCGAGGAGTCAGCGCGATCTTCGAGCGCTTGCAAGGCTCGAATGTCGTTGGCCGTCGCGACCGGCGCTGAATTAATTTGATCTTGCAGGCCACCGGCATAACCCCACAAGCTAATTCCTCCGACGATCATCACGCCACCGCCAACCACCCCAACAATGGCTACCTGCTTACGCCGATTCGGCGATGGTGCTGCAGTTTGTAGCGCGACAGGCTGCGGCGCCGTTGCCGAGTTCGCCGTATCCGCCAAGGAGTCCGCCGTGGCGGTGATGCCATACAGTTGCGGGAACAACGGTTGCATCGTGCTTTCAACCGTTGCGCCGGCCGCGACCTGCCCTCGTACATGCGTCACGTTGCCGTCGACGCCCACGCGATAGATATCGATCGTAGTTGGCGAGGTCCCGCGCGCGGTGCCCCAAATCACGCCGTCGACAGCCAGCGTCGTCCGCACAGAATTGGCGCACGCCGCATCCGCAGCATCGCAGCCCAAGGCACTCGTGGCATCAGTCATCAAGGTCACCCCGACCTCGACTCGCTGATCATGAGCATTGCCCCAGCGCACCAGCGCCTCGGTCAACGCCGTGCGCGTCGCGGCAGGCGCGTCGCCTTCAATCGGCGTAACCGTAACTTGCGGCGGCAACGAATTTGGCTGAGCGGCCGCCGGCATTGCACCGTGGCTTACAACCAAAACTAAAGCTGCAAAATGTAGCCTAATGATATTCATTTTAGTTGCTCCAATCGCGCGCGAATTTGCCCGGCGTCTGCGGCGTTGGGCGCCAAGGCCAAATATTTCTTGAGCGCCTTGGCCGCCTCGGTCTTGTTGCCATGTTTGGCTGAGGCAAGCCCCAACCCACGCCACGCCGTTGCATAGGAGGCATCGGCCCGGACGATGCTACGAAACCCAGCAATAGCTTGGACGTCACCTTTTAAGAATTGCTGCAATGCGGCTTTGTACTGGCTATCAAGGTCGGCCCGCGATGGACGCGTTGATTTGATCGGCCCTTTGCCCGTAGTGGTGACCGGTTTTTGCACCGCCGGTTTTTGCACCGCCGTTTTTTGCACCGCCGGTTTTTGCACCGCCGGTTTTTGCACCGCCGGTTTTTGCACCGCCGTTTTTTGCACGATGTTTTCTTGCACGACGGCAACCCGAACCGCGTCAACCTCCGGAGCATCCATAACCCTGGCGTCGACTTCACCGCTGTCACCAGCCGCATCGTCGAGCCGCACCGGCCGAGCATCAACCACGGCGTCAGCCATCATTGCGTCTGGTAACGCCACGGCAACCAACGGCGCCGCATCACCGACACTTTGATTGCCGCCTTTGCCACCGAACACCACGATCATCAGCACCCCTGCCACTGCCACCGCCACGGCACCAATGATCCAAGGCGTGCGACTACGCGGTGGCGATTGCCACGGCTGCTCATATTCATCTTGCGGATCGCTTGCAATGAGTAGGCTTGGGCCCTCGAAGAATTCGGCATCTGCCGTCGACATTCGTGGTAACGTGGCCGGCGGGAGCACGGGAGGCAACGGAGGCGGTACCGCAATGTCAGCCGCCACCACCGCAGCGGCCGGCACCACCTGGTCGCTCGATAGCGCAGCGCGCATTGTTGCTGCGGCTGACTCAATCGGCACGGTACCGCTGCCGAAAGGAATAGGCGTGGATCCAATCGGCTGCCGCGTTGGCCCGGGCAACGCAACGCGCGGCGCGGTAGCGACGATCGGTGCCAACGGCACCAGGCTAACCACCGCTTCGCTTGCCGCATCTTGGGTCGACGCGAGCGCAGGACCATTCGGGGCCGCGCCACTCGGGGCCGGCACTCTCGCAAGCGCGGGCAGTTCAACTGGAGCAATACCTTTGCGTATCGACGGAATCACGCCGGGTGTGGCTGCACTGGCAACTGCCGCAGGGCTACCGCCGGCGAGGTTCGCACTGCTTGGACGACTTACCGACACGCCGGTCGTCGCAGCAGCGCCAGTCTCCGGGGTTTCGCCAGTCTCCGGGGGTTCGGTCAATGGCGCGTGACGGTTCAGCTCCAATGTTGCCGCCACCGTGCTCGGAGTTAGTCCAGCAGCGCTGCTTGCTTCGCGGACGAGTTGTTCACGCACCGCCAAGCGGCTGGCGAACGTGTCGCGCATGTACTTCGAAATCAGCACATTTTTGTTGTTGTACCGCGCGCTTCGCAGGACGTTTTCTAACGCGGCCGCCATCTCCGCCGCCGTGGCGTAACGCTGCGCTGGATCTTTCGCCAACGCTTTGAGACAGATCACATCGAGTGCGGCCGGCACGCCGCTATTGATCGACGACGGGGCCAGCGCTGCCTCGGTGAGCACTTGCTGCCGCACCACCGCGTCGGTTGCCCCTTTGTATAATCTGCGGCACGTCAAAGTTTCCCACAGCACCACGCCTAAGCTAAACAAATCGCTGCGGTGATCAAAGGTTTCACCACGCAGCTTTTCCGGCGCCAAATAACCAAGTTTGCCCGCCACCATTTTGCGTCCATCGGCATCCAGCAAGGCTTCGTGAAACGCATTGGCCACGCCAAAATCCACGAGTTTTACCTGCCCGCTGTACAGCACCATGATGTTGCCAGGTGAAACATCGTGATGCACCAACCCGATGCGTTGCCCCGACAACGAGCGCAATTCGTGGGCCGCATGTAGGCCTTCCGCCGCGTCGGCAATGATGCGCGCGATGCTCAACGGATCAAGGGGATCGTGATCGCGCCCGGCGCGCAGCAGCGACAGCATCGGTTCGCCTGCGAGATACTCCATCGCGACGTAATAGGTGCCGTCCACTTCACCGAGTTCATAGACATCGACCACGTTGGCGTGTTTGAGCAACGCCGCAAACCGGGCTTCGCGCATCAACATCTCAACGAAGTTCTTTTGCGCTGCGAGGGTAGGATGCGCCAATTTTAGGACCACGAGCTTTTCGAAGCCCATGGGGCCGCGTTGCCGCGCCAAATACACATCCGCCATCCCGCCATTGCCAATGCACGTGATCAGCTCATATCGTCCGAGTTGCCTTGGTAGGCTTCCCGCGCCGACTGTTTCTCCCATTACCGTAATTATATCGCAGCACGCTTGACGATTGGCTATAGCTACAACAATTCCTGAGCATTTTTCAAAATCAACTCGCCACTACAGCGGTTCGATGCATACCCCGGCCGCACACGTCATCGTGCCTGGACATGTGTTGCCGGCCCCGCAGGCTGGTCGCTGACACAAATTGCCGTTGCAAACGTACGGCGCGGGACACAAGGTCTGCGCACTGCACAGGCGGATCGCGCACAAACCTTGCGCAGTGCAGCGTTTGCCTGCGCTGCAGTGGGCGTCAGTCGTACAAGCCCGCACACATGCACCGCCGGGGCCACAGGTCGTGTTAGCTGGGCAATCATTGTCGCTGCCACAACCGTTGCACACACCGCCCGGTGCCGTTGCCGTACAAGCGCTAATGCCTGGACATGTCCGGGTGCCACCGCAGTCAACCGGCCCGAGTACACTGGCCGCCGGCGCGTCGTTCGCGGCATCATGCGGGATGGCGTCCACACCAAGTGCATCAACCGAACGCCCATCGATCGCTGCATCGAGTACCGGCGATTTTGCATTCCCCGAACAGCCGACGCCGAGCAACGCTAACGCTACCATCACGGTTCGACTCCACATCGTTGCAGCCTGCATATCCGAGGATCTATCGTAGGCCAACGCCGAGTACAAGCGTCATCCATCCCAGGCCCAAGGCAATGCCCAGCGCTAGCAACATCATCGCCGAGCGCACCCGCCACCGCCGAGCCACAACCACGATCGCAATCATGCCAAGACTTGGCCAGACAACCTGGCCGCTCGGTACATCGATTTGCAACGGCCAACGATGCCAGATGGTGGCGTCGGTAAAACAAGTGTGGAGCGCAAACCACAGCGCCAGCTTGCCGATGACGCCCACCACCGCAGCGCTCACACAGCCCAACGCGGCGTTGACGGCGGGCTTTTTGCGCAGCGATTCGACGTATGGCCCACCCAAAAATATCCACATAAACGACGGCACGAACGTCACCCAAATCACCAACAGCGCGCTGAGTATGCCGCCGACCATGGGCGTCATCGACGCCATGGCACCCGGCGAACTAGCCCCGTACCGATAGGCCGCCATGAACGCCACGAACTGCACCACCAAGATCAGCGGCCCGGGGGTCGATTCAGCCATCGCGATACCGTCGAGCATTTCGCGCGGGCGCAGCCATTGATGATCAACTACCGCATATTGCGCGACGTACGATAGCACCGCGTATGCGCCACCGAAGGTCAACACTGCCGCTTGGCAAAAGAACCATCCTTGATGCCACAACATCGAATCGGTGCCGTCGAGCCAGCCGATGGCCAACAACGGCGCAAACCACAGTGCGACGCCCGCGCTCAGCACGCGCAACGCCCGCCCCAGCGACGGTTGGGTATGCGCCAGCTCGCCGCGCAACGCCATGCCGGCAATCACGGTTTCGCGGTCATCGGCCAGCACCGGCGGGGTAGCGTCAGCGCGTGCGCGCCACGCGGCAATCACGCCAACTAGCAACGCAAGCGCAACGACGACGGGAAACGGCACGGCCAATCCGGCGGTCGCAACCGCAGCGAGGATCGCGATGCCGCGATGCAACCGAGTTTTGCACGCACGCAACGCCATCCGATGCAGCGCTTCTAGCACCAACACCACCACCGCAGCGCGCACCCCCAAGTACACGAGCTGCAACCAGGCCACGGCCCCCGCCGTCGCATACAGCGCGCACAACATCATCATGCTGAGCAGGCCCGGCGCGATAAACAACACGCCCGCGACCACACCGCCGAGCGTGCGATGCATCAACCATCCTAGATACACGGCCAACTGTTGCGCTTCCGGGCCGGGCAACAACATGCAGTAATTGAGTGCGTGCAAAAAACGCGCTTCGTCGACCCAGCGTCGACGCTCGACCAGTTCTTTGTGCATCAAGGCAATTTGCCCGGCCGGGCCGCCAAAACTGAGCAACCCAATGCGCAACCACACCGCCACCGCCATGCGCAACGGAATCGGCGTCGCGTTTGAAATGGGAGTTGAAATTGGCGGTTCCGCGGCCACGTTGCTATTGCAACACACCTCGGTCACTGAGCGTTAGCGAACCTCTAGCCGGATTCGCGGCGCGGCGCTTCATCTCGATTCGCAACGGCTGGTTTGCGTCAGCTACGCCACGCGACGACGACGAACGACTGCACCCAACAGCAACGCAAGCGCTATGCCGCCGCCACCGGTTGAGCCGCTGGACTGACAGCCACCTTCCACTGGGACACCGCTGCTGTCGTCTTCAAGCCCTGCATCTTCACCTTCGTCGTCGGATTCATCCGGGATAGATGGATCTGGCACGGCGAGGCCGGGATCGGGTGGTTGCGAATTGCCGCAGCTCGAACCCCTGGTGAAACCGCCGCCTGGAGATTTGGCCAAGCGCGCTGCGGTCACGGGCCCGTAGTCGCCATCTTCAGCGATGAGATCGGCGGGATTGTTGCGATTCCACAACCGTTGAAACGCTTGCACATCGGCGCCGCGAATGTCGGGCGAAGCCGTGTGATCAAAGTGTAAAAGATCGCCGGCAACAGTTTGCTTCCAACCGCGGGCCGACAATTTGCTCCGCACCGCCGAGTAGTTGGCGACATCGAGCGCACGACCACTTTCGTGATTCGACCGGCCCGGCGCAGCGGCCGCATTAATGCCGCAGCGGCCAAGTTGGCGCCACCGGTACAACAAGTATTGTTGCGCTACGGTTCGAAAGCCACTGTTGAGGGTGATCGTGGTGCCCACGGCTGCGGCCTTGAGGTTGGCAAGCCCTGCGGGATCAAGATAAGGCAAGACTGCGGCGCTGGTAAACTTGATATTCGCGGTGGGCGAGAACCGGACCAATTGGCCTGGCAACATACAATTTACTTCGTCAGCAATTTGCCGCGACAACCCCAACACCACCGTGGTTGAACAGGTGTTGCGCTCATACGACCCCAGCGACAACTCCGAGGCCGTCTCGCCGTAGGCCGGCTCGTCGCCGTCTTGGGCACAGCCAGAAAGTGCCAACCCGAACATGCAGCTGGCGACCAATGCCCGCATACTGCAGTGGGCATTCACGCTAGCGAACTGCCGTAAGGTATTGAATCGGCTGTGATTGGTTGCGGCGTTGGACGTCATGTTGTTGTATTAGAGCAACCGCCGTGCCGACATCCGAGCGGATCCCGCAGGCCATCCACACCGCGTCCACGACCCATCAGCAGCGCTCTGATTTTTGTATCCCGAACCCAAACACCTACTGGTTCGTGCCCCAGCCGCCGCAACCTGTCCGCGCTTTTGGCCTAGAATCAGCCATGCGATATATTCCGACCTGGGCCGTTACCTCGGTGTTGCTTAGCGCGTGTGGCGCCGCCACCCCGGCTTCGCCAACCGTGCGAGAGCAACAGCTACAAAAAGAACGTGACGCCGCAATCGCGCGCGCCGAGTCGGCCGAACGCCGCATGGCCGACATGGAAACATCGGTAGCGCGCGCCACCGTTGCCACGCTCAAGCAACTCGAAGGCATCGCAGCCGGCATGCAAGCCGAAGCAACCGCTCGCAACGCCACTGCGCCAGCGCCGCCAGCGCTCCGATCACCTGATCCGTTGGCGGTGTATGCAATAGAGCCTGGTACCAGTCCATCGCTCGGTCCAGCCGATGCGCTGGTAACCATCATTCGATATGCCGAATATGCTTGTTTGTATTGCGAAAAATCGCGCGCAACCATGGATGCCTTGCGCAAAAAATACGGCTCGCAACTTCGCATCGTCTACAAGTCGTTCGTCGTACATTCGAAAACCGCAACCGCCCCAGCTTTGGCGGCTTGCGCAGCCCAACGGCAAGGCAAATGGAAACAAATGGACGGCCTGCTATGGACCAACATTTTCGAACCGCGCGCGTTTGATACTGACTGGGACGATGGCCAGGGCAACACCGCGCCATGCTGGGAGCATGACACCTGCCGCAACATCGAAGCGCAAGCTCGCGTGCTGCGCCTCAACATGGCGAAATTCCGCCGTGACCTCCGCGATTGCAAACCTGAAATCGATGCCGAGATGCAAGGCGCAACCGCCTTGGGCATCGGCGGCACGCCCAGTTTTTTCATCAACGGTCGGTTCATTGCCGGTGCCCTACCGCAACCAACGTTTGAAACCCTCATCGACGCCGAACTTAAACGCGCCACCGCCGCCGTGCAAAACGGCACACCGGCAGCGCAGTATTATCAACGTCACGTGCTCGACACTGGCCTGCCCGCACTCGGCGTCACCCCGATGCCGTGATCGTCAGGCAACCCACCGGTGTGCCGTCACTCACCGACGGCGTTGCGCACTCACCGCCGACCGCGTGCCGCCTGCGCTTGCGCTTGAGCCCCGGCAAGTCGGGGTGCAGCGACGCCCACGGCTTTGGTGCGCAGTCAGGACGGCTCGGTGTCCGTCGTCCGGGGTCGGAGTCCTGTGGGCCGAGTAAGCAATCAAGATCGCCAAAGGGTTCAGGCGATCGTTGTCACGCGATCGGCATTGCATCCAGCAATAGGGCCTGGACCCGCCGAATAACGCTCCACTACGCAACATCGTTGGCCGGAGCAAACTTCGCTGCTACGCCTGCAACCCGCGCGGCACAAGATTCCTGGTCGCCAAGAACTCCTTATTAAACACCTTCGACGTGTAACGACTGCCATGGTCACACAGCAACGTGACGATACGCTTGCCCGTGTCGCGATGCGCCAATGCATATTCGTAGGCCGCGCGCACGTTCAAGGCCGCCGAGGTCCCAACGACCAGCCCATCATGGGCCGCAAGGTGGTACAGCATTTCGAGCATCGCCTGATCCGACAGATGCATTGCGTCGTCGATAATCGCGGTTGCAAAGTTAGCCGTCACACGCATGATCCCAATGCCTTCGGTGATCGACGTGCCTGAACATTTGAGTTGGCCGGTCTTTACATACGAATAAATGCCGCTCCCGTCGGGATCAACCGCAAGGACGTGCAGCAATGGGAACTGCTCACGCAAAAAGCGCGACACACCGGCAATCGTGCCGCCGGTACCGACGGCACTCACCAGCACATCGACATGACCGGCTTGGGCAGCAATCTCCGGCCCGGTGGTGGTGTAGTGCGCCTCCCTGTTGTCGGGATTTTCAAACTGGTTGGCCCAGTACCAGCCATGGTGCTCGGAAAGTTCACGCGCTTGATGAAAAAAGTGGTTGGGATTATCGAACGGCACCACCGGGACCTGTCGCACATCAGCCCCCATGGCGCCAAGCAGCTCATATTTTTCACGTGCTTGGTTGTCTGGCATCGTGACCACCACGTTGTAGCCACGCTCGCGCCCCAACATCGCTAGCCCGATGCCAGTGTTGCCGGCTGTGCCTTCGACGATGGTGCCACCCGGCCGCAAGTCACCGCGCGCTTCGGCCCCCGCGATCATGCTTTTGGCCACGCGGTCTTTGATGCTGGCACCGGGATTCATAAATTCGGCTTTGCCAAATATTTCGCAGCCGGTGAGCTTAGACAGCGACGCAATGCGCAACAAAGGCGTATTGCCAACCGAATCCCAAAGGGTAGAAGTTGCCATCTTGCGACGTTGCCACGCGCGGTCGCGCAAGCAAAGGCCTCGGCTACCCTACATGGCCGGTATGCCGGCATGCCCGCTGCCACGTCAGCGCCGCCGCCAATCGGACCACGCGAAGGAGTCACTGCAACGTGGCATTTTGTCCCACGCCGGCCCAGCTAAGGGCTACTATGCCGGGGTGCGCATTACCCAAGCTCTAGGTTGCATCATCGCTACGGCGCTTGTCAGTTGCGGCGTTTCCCAATCACCAGCGACGTTCCTCGCCGTCGATGCCGAGGGGCCAGGCAGCGATGGCAACGTGCGTGACGCTGCGCCGACCGATGCGGCCATCGACGCCAAAGTGTGCAGCAACGGCCGCGTCATATACCTGAACTTCGAAGGTGTTAGCCTCACCCTCGCCGGTACCAGCGATG
>JAGPDK010000580.1 GCA_018057605.1 Kofleriaceae bacterium
CGTGTACCCCGGCACGTTTGATCCGATTACCAACGGCCACCTCGATATTCTACAGCGGGCCTTGCGCTTGTTCGATCGCGTCATCGTTACCCTCGCCGTCAATCAACGCAAGTCGCCGCTGTTTTCCGTCGACGAACGCATCGCATTCATTGCTGACGCCCTGCCGGCGTATCGCGGCCGGCTAACCTTCCAAGCCTTTGACGGCTTGCTCGTCGATTTCTGTCGGCTCAACAATGCCCAAGTCATTGTGCGTGGGCTCCGGGCCTTAGCCGATTTCGAGTATGAGTTTCAATTTGCTCATATGAACCGCCGCTTAGCGCCTGATATTGACACCATGTTTTTTATGACCGACGAAAAGAACCACTACGTCAGCTCGTCGCTGGTAAAAGAAGTTGCATCGCTCGGTGGCGACATCACCGGCCTGGTGCCGCCCGAGGTTGTGACCGCGTTGGCCAGCAAATATCATCAAGCGCCGCCAAGTGAAGCGCCCAAAGGGTCGCGTGGTCGCCACCGCATGCGCTAACGCAAACCCAAAGCTGACGCAACCCGCGCTGGCGGGTCGCCCACGGTAGCCGCTGTAGTATTGTCGCGATCGTGAAATAATCGGCGCGGCAAGGTGAAACTGCCTGCAGCGGCAGGTGTCTTGGGCCACATGGGGACGATTCGATGAAGCCAAAAATAAGCGCAGCGCTGGTAGTTCTCGTAGTTGCTATCGGGATTTTTTGGTGGTGGTGACGCTAGCGGTGCCGAAGTAACCGGGGGTAACCATGTTGAGCAAGGTTTGGACCCGGTCACATACAAACGGTAGCGCTGCCGTGCTAGCGATCGCTGCGGCGTGCGGTGCGGCCAGTACGCGGACGGCCACGCCGGTGGCCAATAACCCAACCCCAGCACCGGTAGCGTCCAGTGTTGCGCCATCGTCGAACGTCGATACCTGGGGCGCTGTTGTTGGCGCTGGCGACCGCGCCAGTGACAATAACAGCCTTGGCGACCGCGCTGGCGACCGCAACGTCAACTTGCTGCCGCGTCCAGCACTCGCACCCCAGACTCCAACGCTGCCATTGCGCTCTGCGTTGTGGCCGTTGCCACGCCGACCGCAAGAAGTACCGTGGCTACCACCCAGCCCCAAGCAGCAACCCTGCCAACGTGCGCTCAACAACTACTGGCGCGCTTGGTGTCTGTATCGTTCCGGCGAGTATCAAAAAGCAATTCACCAGATGGCGCGCTCGTTGGGTGCGCTCGATCCAATCTATGCCACCGCAGCGCGCATCGATTTTGCCACGATGGTTGGGTATCACCCCGATCCACGTTGGTTGATCGAACATCTCAACGTGTTGGCCAGCAGCGATTCTGAAGCGCTCGACGCAGTCATCGCCAGTCTATTAATGCTCGGTAGACTCGATGATGCAAAACTATTGGAGACTGCGCAAACCGCCGTGCCGAACCCTGACCAGCACCGGCTACGAAGGTGCGAACGCCACGGCCAACGGTTGCAACTCGCCGGACCACTGACCGCGCGCAGCCTGCTCAACCAACCACGGCCCGACCCGATTTGTGCAACCATCCACCACCTTGAATGTGCGGCCGCGCTGCAAGCCCCAGCGTCGGCCAAGCTTACGCCGCGAGAGTTCTGGGTACTCTGTGGCTTTTCTTCATGGGATCAACCCGAGCTCAGTGCGGAATTTCGGCTCAATGCAGACTACATAACCTGGGACATCACCGAGCACAGCGCCGATACTTGGTACCGAACGGCGGCCGATGCCGCTCAGTTGCTCGCCCTCGAACCTGCAGCCGAGGCGATGTTCGAAGCTGCATTGCGCAACTACGTCGCGGTCGCCGCTTGCTCTGCGCAAGTTGAAACCAAAACGGCCGCACTCATGCGGCCGTATCTGCAATATCTTGATCTGCACTACCGCAGCGCGCCGACCTACCTACATCGGCTCACTTCGATCACCGCAGAAAATTGTGCAGCGATCCAAGCCGAGTTGCACGCAGCAGCGGTCGCCTCACCGCCGTAGCTGTAGTATCGTGCGCGCGTCATGCCTACGCCGATCAAAATCTCGTCACGCCTCGACCCCATCAAGCCCTCCATCACGCTCGCGGTGACTGCCAAAGCAGCCAAACTGAAAGCCGCTGGCGTCGATATCGTTAGCTTCGGCGCAGGTGAGCCAGACTTCGACACCCCGGATCACATCAAAGCGGCAGCGCAAGATTCGCTGAGCAAGATGGTCGGCAAATACACCGAGGTCGGCGGCATCTTGCCACTGCGCACCGCCATCGCGGCGGAATTGGCAAAAGTCCACAACATGCCGATTACGCCCGACCAAATCTTGGTTTCCACCGGCGCCAAACACAGCTTGTACAACTTGTTCATGGCCCTGCTCGATCCCGGCGACGAAGTGCTGATCCCCGCACCGTACTGGGTTTCGTATCCCGACATGGTGATGCTGGCCGGCGGCCGCCCGGTAATTTTACCAACCACCGCTGACGACAATTTTGCAGTGACAGCGCAAGCCGTAGCCGACGCATGCACGCCGCGCACCCGGGCCATCGTGCTCAACAATCCATCGAACCCAACCGGCGCCGTCTACACGCGGACGCAACTCGAAGCACTCGCTGCCGTGGTGGTGGAAAAAGACATTCTGGTTATCTCCGACGATATCTATCGCCAATTGGTGTACGGCGACGCGCAGTACATCTCCATCGCCAGCCTCGGGACCGAAGTTGCGAAACGCACGATCCTGGTCGATGGCGTTTCTAAAACCTACGCGATGACCGGCTGGCGCATCGGCTACACCGCCGGGCCGCTACCGTTGATTGCCGCGATGGCGAAAATCCAAGGCCAATCGACGTCGAACCCAACTCACATTTCGCAAATCGCGACCTTGGCGGCGCTTACCGGCCCGCAAGATTGCGTTGCCACCATGCGTAAAGCGTTTGATGAACGCCGCATCGAAATGGTCAAGTTGCTGCGCGAAATCCCCGGCGTCACCTGCCCTGAGCCGCACGGCGCATTTTACGCCTTCCCTGATCTTTCAGCTTTCATCGGCAAAAAGTCGGCCGAAGGCTCTGTACTCGACGACGACGTGCAACTCTGTGATTGGCTCGTGGAAGTTGGCAAAGTCGCGGTGGTGCCGGGCTCAGGCTTTGGCGCCCCCGGCCATGTCCGGTTATCGTACGCTTGCTCAATGGCCAACATTCAAAAAGGTCTGGCCCGCTTGCGTGATGCGTTGGCTAGCTTGAGCTAGCCGCTCGCGCCATTCGCGTGGCGGCGCACGCCTGGTTGCGCACCGTCTGGCTGCGCTGCTAAACAGAAACGGCCAATGAATGATTCAAAAAAACGCGCTCATACACGCGCGGTGGGTTGAATGCCGGCGACTTGCCAGTTGAATGTGGCGCAGAAGGAACGGGAACGTACCTTGTTTGATCGAGGCCCACATGGAGCGCACCAGCGAACGCTGGGGCGCGGGGCCGCCAGCAGCTTTGACGCTTAGTCAAAGCG
>JAGPDK010000581.1 GCA_018057605.1 Kofleriaceae bacterium
GCGGTAGTCGCGGCGGGCCAGATGTTGATGGCGATTTGCGCGAGGACTTGATGGTTCTTGGTCAAGTCGGTACGGCGGCGCGCATCTTTACTTGGTTTGGCGGTCAAATTCCGACCGGCACCGTCGCCAGTAGCACGGCAAGCACAACGGTCAACGGGCCTGCCAGCTTCGGCTTTGCTGCAACCACCGGCGGCACGGCCGCAGTGGCAAGCTGGGTTGGTGATCTTAATCACGACGGCCTAGACGACGTTTGTTGGGCCTCGCCCAACGACAATGGCCGAGATGGAAGTTTTGAGGTTCTTTGGGATGATCGGCGCTGACTTGAGGTATGTTTACGGTCGAATGAGAAGTTGGCCAATGCGCACGCTGCCACTGTTTGTAGCCCTTTTAGGTGGGTGCTCATTTAGCGCGACTGCGCCCACAACTTCGGACAGCTCGGTTGTCAGCGACGGCCCAGTGCTGGATACGGCCGTGGATGCGCGGGCTATTGACGCTGCGACCGATGCCGGGTCGGCGGTGCGGGTCGCTGGTGCGCAAGTGCAGTGGAAATTTAATGAAGGTGCTGGCCAGTTCGCTGCTGATTCTGCCGGGTTGATGCCAGCCTATGATTTGGGTCGTGCAAGCCTGATTAATAGTGAGTGGAGCAACGGTGGGCTGACATTTACGGCGAAGAGTTATGCCAAGTCGGCGGGCGGGCTCGTGCGTCCGATTACGGCATGTCAAACCAGTAAGTCTGCCACCCTGGAAGCATGGTTTGTGCCTAGCAATGCAGTGCAGGGTATTCCAACTCGACCTGTGATCATTGCCGGCTTAAGCGTTGATATTGGTCGGCGAAATTTCGAAATTTCGCAGGTCGCACAACATTTGGTTGCACGCACTCGTACCGAAGCTCCAAGCGCACCGGACCTTCAGGCGTCGAATGTGGTCGCGGCGGGCACCTTGTTGCATGTCGTGTTGGTGCAAGAACAAGCCACGCAACGGCTCTACGTAAATGGCGTCGAAAAGGACTCGCAAGTGAGTTCGTTGTTAGATTGGGAATCAACCGCCATGTATGTTGGCAGTGACATGGGGCTCAATGCCTCGTGGGTAGGGACGGTGCGTGCGGTTGTTCTGTACTGCTCAGCGTTGACGGCAACACAAGTGCAAGGCAACTTTGCATTTGGTCCGACGCTGTAGCACTTCCATTCCTCGCAGTTACGATGCAAAAAATGCTGCGACCGTTGCCACGACAAACGCTTGTTCGTCCTCGGTCAGCGTCGGTGCGATAGGCAGTGCTAACACTTCGGTGCAGGCCCGTTCCGCAATCGGCATCGAACCAGGGCGATATCCTAGATCGACAAAACACGGCTGCAAGTGCAGCGGCTCCGGGTAATAAATTTCGGTGCCAATGCCACGCGCGGTTAGGTAGTCCCGCAGCGCATCACGGCGCGGTGTGCGCACGACAAATTGATGATAGACGTGATCAGGATGCGCGCTGGGTAACCGCAGTTCCGGTGGCACCGTCGAACTAGCGAACATGGCGCGGTAACGGGTAGCGTTGCGCCGCCGTGCTGCGGTCCAGCTGGCTAGGTGGGGCAACTTGGCGGCGAGAATAGCGGCCTGTAGCGCATCGATGCGAAAATTTCCGCCAAGCAACGGGTAATGATACTTCGGTGCCGCGCCATGGCCACGCAACTGGGTCACTCGCGTTGCGAAGACCGTGTCGTCGGTTAACACCGCACCAGCGTCGCCCAACGCGCCGAGGTTCTTGGTGGGAAAAAAAGAAGTTGCGGCCGCACGGCCACGCACCGGACCGGCGCCAAGGCTTTGGGCCGAATCTTCAATAATTGAAAGCTGCGCAGTTGGCGCGGTCGTTTGCGCCGGTGGCACCGACGGTAGCGCCGCCGGTTGACCATACAGATTCACGGTAACAATCGCGCGCGTGTTATCGGAACACGCGGCAAGTGCGCGCGCTGGTGCAAGATTGAGCGAATCTTCGTCGATATCGGCAAAAACTAGCCGCGCCCCAGTCCGAGCGATCGTGCTGGCGGTAGCAATGTACGAAAACGGCGTGGTTACCACGGTGGCATTGGGATCGAGCCCGAGCGCCATTGCAATGAGCAACAATGCATCGGTGCCGGAGCTTACGCCGACTGCATGTTGCACACCGCACGCTTGCGCGAGCTCGGTTTCAAAGTGACGTACTTCGGGGCCGCCAATAAATTCGCCACTATCAAGTACGCGGGCGATCGCAGCCTCAACGCTGGCACGCACCGGCGCTAGCTCACGTTGCATATCAAACAGTGGCACGCGCATGGTTACAGCTCCACTGCTTCGAACATGGCGGGTGCATGGGCTGGCGTGTGGAACCGATCGGTCAGCAATTTGGCATAGGTATCTGACTGCGCAGGTTCACCGTGGGTCACGAAAGTGCGCGCACCGTCGGTGCGAGGGATTTTCCCGAACCAGTTGGCCAAGCCTTCGCGATCGGCATGTGCCGACAAACCACTAATGGTGGTGATGCGGGCGCGCACCATAACCTGTTGGTTATCGATGAACACGGTGGTGCGGCCTTCTTGCAGGGCGCGGCCTAAGGTGCGGCCACTCTGATAACCAACCAACAAAACGTCGGCGCGTGGATCCGGCAGATGTCGCAGCAAATGATGGCGAATACGGCCGCCTTGGCACATGCCCGATCCTGCAATGATGATGGCCGGGCCTTCGGCATTGACGGCGCGGCGCGACGCGTTGGCATCACGCGCGCTATACAACGAGTCAAATTCGAGCGGTTCGACCCCGCGCTGCACCATGGCCATCGCTTCGGCGTCGTAACAATCGGTATGTTTAGCGTAGATCTTGGTCGCGGACAGGCCGAGTGGACCGTCGACGATGATCGGGATATCGCGCAACAAACCGGCCGCCACCATCTGGTGCAGCTCGTACACAATTTCTTGGGTGCGCCCGATGGAAAACGCTGGAATGATGACTTTGCCGCCATCATGCAAAGCACGTTCAACGATGGCGCGCAGGTGGTTGCGCACTTCGGCGCGCGGCATGTGCAGCCGATCGCCATACGTCGATTCGGTAACCACGTAGTCGACGCGATCGCGGTCGGCATGCCACGCGGTGTTGGGGTCACGAATCAGGGGTGCGCCGGCGACGCCAAGATCGCCGGAAAACAATATCGCGCGTTCGGCGCCGTTTTGCCGCCAGGCGATGCGCACCGACGACGAACCCAAAATATGGCCGGCGTCGAACAACGTAACGGCAAACGGACCAATTTGCATGGGCGCGCCGTAGCGATCAAACGGCCGCATGCTCTCGACGATTTGGGCGACCTCTTGGTCGCCGTACAACGGCTGCCCCGGTGCGTGGTTAGCGATCTTCGCTGAGTCTTCAAGAATAACTTTGGCGATATCAAGTGTTGCCGCGTGGCCCCACACGTTGCCGCGAAAACCATGCTCAACCCAGGCTGGCAAGCGGCCGACATGATCGAGATGGCCATGGGTAAACAC
>JAGPDK010000582.1 GCA_018057605.1 Kofleriaceae bacterium
GTGCTAAGTAAACAAGCATCGCTGCCTCGCGCGTCGAATGCCACGGCTCCGAGCGACGCCGGCATCGCGCGTTCGCTTGAACAATGGGTATATCAACATCGCGATCAAGCGGTGCACGCAACAACCACGGCGCGCGCGACCGAACTCGACTATCTCGTGCTGCAACAACAAGTGATACCGCAATTGACCAACCCTGCGTTAAGCCCGGCGTGGAAGGCCGTGCTGGCAGCCGCGGTTGGGCTCGACATGACCGTGTTGTCCGATGCCAGCAGCGGCCGTGGCGATGTGTTGGCATTCGCTGGTATCGCCGAATACCAGTGGTTCTTGCTCGCGGTTGCAACCCAACCCACCGCACAGCCGCTAGCATTGATTGCGCCGGTGCGCGAAGAACTTGGCACCAGTGAACTCGCGACCCATGCATTTGTGCGCAGCGATGCCAGCGTGTTGTTGATTAACCTAGTGAGCCGCGAGCCCAACACCGCGCCAAGCCAAGCCGGGACCCACCCATGGTTCGCAGCGCACCTGGCGCTTGCCCAAACCTGGCCCGTACATGGTGCCGGCCAGCGAACGCTGGGGCGTGGCGCCGTCCCCGCCGCCACGTTGGTGCATATTCGTGGGGTCAGTGCGACCCGAGGGTTGCAAGCCGAATTGCTGGTGTCGATGGGGCGCCCGGTCCTTGACCCGGAACGCGTCGCCGCACCACTGGCAGCCTTGGTCGCGCCCACAGGTAGCATCGGCCAGTTTGCCGAATCGCGACGCTGGGTCGATGGCCAACTCGACACCGTGCCATTGCTTGCGAGTAGTTCACCGGCCATGACGTATCAACGACGCTTAGGCGGGCCAACGGTAATCTTCGCATGGTTTTCCGAAGCTGCGCGACGCCGACAACTCGGCGGCACCGCGATGAGCCAACCCGAATCGATGGCGAACGCGTTGCGCTTGGCGTTTGCCAACGGCGAACCCGCAGACATTCTGCAGCAATCGCGGCCACGCGCCACGCGCAGCAACCGCGCCGCCTACGATCAAGCCTGCCAAGCTGCGTTGGCGTACGCTCAGTCGGTCGACGCGGCCTGGCTAGCGAGCCTGAGCGCGCCAGCGCAAGCACTCGTGAACTTGGGATATTCGCCCAAACAACGCCGACCTTACATCTTGATTACGCCGCCACCGGGGACGCCGCAAGCCCCGGGATATTTGCTCTGGATGGGCGACAATGTGCCCGACACGCAACCTCAGCTGCTTGAGCTAGCGCCGTGAAGCGCTATATTGCCGTCGCTGTCGTGGTGGTTGGCGTTGCATTTGGCTCGCGCACCGCACTGCAAGCCATCGCCAGACGGCAAGCCCGCGACGAACAACTTGGCCATGTCGAACGCGCCATGTTGTACGAAGTAAGTAAACCTTGGCAACCGACGTTCGAAATCAACGGCGCACAACGGTTGGTCAAACTCAGCGCGAGTGCGCAAATGCCGCCAGGCTACGATCGCGCCACGCTGGTCCATTGGGGCTACGACTTGGTGTTACGCAAAGGCAGCACGGTGCTATGGCAACGGCAAGTCCACTTCGAGTCACGGCAAAGTCGCAGCCAACCCGACGCTGATGGCTTGATGCGACGTGCCGTTGCGGCGTTTGATGGCCGAGAATTTTCCGACATTCGCGAAACCTGGATACACATCCCGCGCGCGCCAGCCAATGCCACCTTACAAATTCGCCTCTCCGACGACAGCGACCTACCCGGTGTTACCGGCGTGCGCATTTTCGTCGCCGAAGCACGCGACCCCGAAGGCCGCCAACAAGCGGCCGCCGAGCTGGTACCCATGCAACTAGATCGCATGATGCAGCGCACCGGCCAGCTCGCAGGCGCCTTGGTGAATCCCGATCAAATTGACTTCAGTTTACGCATCCGTTGGCGTCGCGTGCCGGCCTTGGGCGATCACGACACTGACTATCGTACGATTCGCGTCACTCTGTCCGAATACCGGACAACAGCGCCGCCTCCCATTACACCGACGGAGGCTATCGCGGTCGATCGTTTCCACTGGGCCGCGATCAACCTAACCGGCCCGGGGACGTTGCGGTTGCAGCGACAACAACCTGGCGTAGGCCAAGCGTCGCAGTTGGACACCCGCCACGCCGTGCCTGCCGATGCCGCATTGCGTTTTGAATGGCGCAAGGCCCAGCTCGAAGGCAGCGACGCAGCCTCGGCCGGAGCGCTAGTGCCCCATGCCGCGGCCTTCCAGCCCGACGCGCCCGCGCCGCCGATGCGCCTCCTGCATCCCGTCGACGGTGTGTTGAATGTACCCCACGGCGTCGGCACATTGGTGATCAGCAGCGACGCAGCCGCGCCACAAGCATTCACGCTGGAAGGCGCGCCGGCGTTGCAGTTCGACGGGACCCTTGATGCAACGTTCGAGCCCAACCATCAAAACATTGCGGTCGAACGCATCGATGCTGACCATTGCGTGCAAATACCCGTCATCGCAGCGGCCACCCCCCGTAGCATCGTAGGCCGCGTTGCGCGCCTCGATGCCCGCATCGTCCTCGATAACCCGACGGATCTTGCGTTAACGGCTGACGTTCATGCGACGTTAATCGTGACGTTTTTCGATCGCAACGAGAAACCAATACTGGCGCGCAGTGTGCCCGTGATAAGCCGCCGCTCACCCTTTGAAAGCGAAATCACGCCTGACGGTGTGCGCGACGTTACCGAGCCAGTTAGTTTTCGCATCGTTGCACCGAGCGCGGCTCACCACTACACCGTGCACGCCGACCGCAGCGTGGCGGTGCGCTTGTCGCGTTTCATTGGCCACGAAGATCGTTTGCGTGAGCCATTTTTTTCGCATCCCAGCGCCAACTATGTCTGGCGTTACGCCAACCGCGACCTGCGCATTTGGCTGCCGTTTAAGTCGCAACAACATGCCGCATTGCTGGCGGCCGGCCATGTCGATACCTTGGTTGCACAACCACGGCTTGAAGCGCTAGGTGACAGTGCGCTCGCTCCCCATAACCTCGACGATGCGGCGCCACCAAACGCGAACGCTAATGTTGCGTTGGCGACACTCACCCCGCTGGGCAACACCGAACAACAACGCATCCGCGAACCGGTCCGCGACGACGCGTTAACCCACACCCTCAAGACGTGGCCGGCCGGCACCGTCACCCGAATTCACTTGGGTACGCCCCGCGAGTTCAGCTTTACCGCCCAAGCCCAAAGCCGGCCGCGGCTGAGCCTGCGCACTACGGCTGCAGCGCTTGGCCAACCACTCACGGTTACCCTCGACGGGCAACCCTGGTTGCAATACACGCTGACCACACTCGGCGACACCATCGATCTGCCGGTCGCCGTCGCCGGCAAGCATACGATTGCCGTCACCGCACCGCCTGGAACTACGGTCTGGCTCGACCGTCCCCCGACGCCGGATCTGCGCGGCAATACCTTGGGCGTGGCCAAGTTGCGCAATGTCTATGCCCTTTCCTCTACGCCGGTCAGAGTGCGTG
>JAGPDK010000583.1 GCA_018057605.1 Kofleriaceae bacterium
GGTGATCATCTTCATGATCAGTGCGCTTTCGGTGCAGGTCGAAGCGCGCCGCGAGAAGAAGAAAATTGAAACCGCAGCGGAAAAAAGCGAAATTGAAAAGAAGAGCGGCATTAAAGTAAATTTACCCACTGGTGTATCGCAAGAAATCGATCCGTCGAAGGCGTCGTTGGTTTTGGTAATTCCGGTTACCGGCGATGTTCAAGTTGGCGGCAAAAACGTTAGCGACAACGATCTCGACGCACTGTTTCGATCTGCGTTCGTCAAAGACAAAGCCACCCAGGTTGTGCTCAAGGCGGACAAGGGTGTGCAGCATGGCCGCGTGGTCGGCGTGATGGAGCGAGCCAAACAAGCGGGCCTGACTCGCCTAGCTATCGGCACCTCGGGGTAATGTTCGTTGCAACGGGTGCGGCTGGCCGGGGGCCGCGTTGTCGTTGCGCTTCCGGTCCTCACGCACAGGCAGTGCGCTGCGGTCCGGTTCTCACTCCGCCTTGCCCGCGACCAGTCGCACGCGTTGCATCCGAACATTACGCGTTCGTTGCAACGGGTGCGGCTGGCCGGGGGCCGCGTTGTCGTTGCGCTTCCGATGCTCATTGGCAAGAGCCAACTGCGCTTCGGTTCTCACTCCGCCTTGCCCGCGACCAGTCGCACGCGTTGCATCCGAACATTACGCGTTCGTTGGGCAAGTGGGAAAAATTGGATCTCCGGCCTCGGATCTCCGGCCTCGGATCTCGGATCTCGGATCTCGGGCCTCGTGATCCGCACGTAGGACCTCGGACCTCGGGGCTCGATTCACACGTCGAGCTTGGCGAGTTTTTTGTGCAAGCCCTCGCGGGTGATGCCGAGAGTTGCGGCGGTCCTGGTCTTGTTGCCGCCGTGATCACGGAGGGCTTCGGCGATGAGCCAGCGCTCCACTTGATCCATTTGTTCTTTGAGGGTGCCAGGCTTGGGTGCAATGCGCGCGATGGTGCCTTCAATTTTACGTAGGCGCGGTGAAAGATCCGTGGCTTCAATCCAATGCCCGGGTTCGGCGGCAATCATTAACCGTTGCACTTCATTTTCGAGTTCACGGATATTGCCAGGCCAGGCATAGCCACACATCACATCGAGTGCTTCGGCTGAAAAGCCTGGCATATCCAGCCTGTACTCATTGGCGTAGCGCCGTAAAAAGTGCTGCGCTAGTGCTGGAATATCTTCGCGGCGTTCGCGCAAGGGTGGCAACTTGATGGGAAAAACCACTAAGCGATAGTACAAGTCTTGCCGAAAACGACCGGCTGCAACTTCGGCTGCAAGGTCGCGATTGGTTGCACACACGATGCGCACGTCGACTTGTTTCTCGACCGTGGCGCCAACCGAACGGATGGTGCCTTCCTGTAGCACCCGCAGCAATTTGGATTGTAGGGTCATCGGCATTTCGCCGACTTCGTCGAGGAACAGCGTGCCGCCGTCGGCGATTTCGAAGAGACCTTTTTTGTCGCTGTCGGCGCCGGTGAACGAACCGCGGCGATGACCAAATAACTCCGATTCCAACAGATTCTCGGGCAACGCTGCGCAGTTTTGCGCCACGAACATTTTAAGTTGACGCTGCGACTGATGATGGATGGCGCTGGCGATGAGTTCTTTGCCGGTGCCGGTTTCACCTTCGATGCAAACCGTAGCCCGGGTGTCGAGCACTTTTTCAAGTTGGGTCAACACGGCCTTCATGGCCGGTGAGGTGCCGATGATGTTGTCGAACCGGACTTTTTCTTCTTTGCGTCGTAAATATAGATTCTCGCCGCGGGCCTTTTCTTCTGCAACTTTCACGCGCGAAAACAGGGTCGCGTTATCTATTGCCAACGCCGCTTGCGAGCTCAACAGCAGCGTACGCTCAAGATCCTGCTCAGAAAAAATGCCAGCGCTGTGACGGTTGTCGACTTGCAGGAGTCCAATAATTTCGTCGCCGCGCCATAGCGGCACCGCTAGCATCGACAAGATCTTGCCGCCCATAATCGATTCCGAAGATGCCAATTCTTCTTGGGCGTTGGCGGTGAGAATTCCGGCCCGGGTGTTGAGCACTTTGCGCAACACCGCGCGCGATGCGCGCACTGGATCTGCGGAATCCCGCGCGGGATCGTCGGCGCTGTTGCGTACTTTCGACACGGCCAGCAAAAACCGGTCTTTGTTGTCGTCGGCGCGCAACAAGATCGCAACGTTGGTGGCACGCGGCAGCAGCTCAAAAACTGCTTCGGTGCAGGCGGTGAGCACGGCTGCCGGCTCCAGGCGCGCTTGCAGGCGTTGAACAACTTGGTACACCGCGACTGCGCGTGCCGGGTCACTTTGGGATACCGCGGGCAAATCGACAATGGAGAGCGACGCGATCACGCGACTGCTTAATGAATCGTCATCATCGTCGTCATCGTCGACGTCGACCGTCGCGGCAAGGGCTGCGGTGGATTGCACGAGAATTCGCACCGGATTACGCGCATCGCCTAACACCAACACGTCGTTGGGGACTAGCGTGATTTCCCATTGGTTGTGCGGGCCCATGACGATGAGTTGGCCATCGCGCAAAATCGCTGAACCGTTGGTGGAATGTAGGTCTCGATATACCGCTTGCCCCGCTTCGATGATCAGTTGGCCGTGTTCACTCGAAAGATGACTATCGGTCAAGACCAAATCGTTGGTCGCGGCGCGGCCAATGCAGGTAATCGCGCCTGTAAGGGCGTAACGCTGTTGGAGCGACGATCCATTTTCAACTCGTAGTGTAATCACGGGATCTTTTCACCGGCGTTGGCCACTTCACGCCCTCGGTTGGCGTTATACTCCAACGCAGCCTGTCATGTCAGCTTCGGCCAAAGTCATCATCCTCGATTCTGATCCTTTGGCTGGGGCCCAGTTGGCGTGGACGCTCGGGCGCACCGGCATTTCGTCCGTCGTAGTGCCGTTCTCGGTGGCTGTTGCCACCGTAGTCGAGACTGTTTCGCAAGGGGCGCTTGCGGTGGTGTTGGGTGATCACCAACGCGCCATGCTGGAGACCTCGGAGCGCGCAGACCCGCAGCCCTTGCTCGCAAAGACTCGCGCCGTTCGTGAAAGTTTGAATGCCGCTGGGCTGAGCGCCGCCATGATTGTTGTCGGTGAAAAAGTTCGCCGCGGTGACGCCGAAGCCGCTGGTGCAACCGAAGCGATGGCGCATCCGCTGCACAGTCGTGACGTCGCCATGGTGTTGCGGTTAATGCTCAATGAAAACGGCAAACCTTGGTCGGGGAGTCTTGGCGACACCGCTAGCGTATATCGCCTGATGCGCGGGGTTTGTGCGGTTGGCCGTAGTGGTGTGCTCAGCATGATGCGCGGCCTGCGCCGCGGCGAAATCCGTTTTTATCACGGTGAAATCACGTCGGCACAGGTCGGCATGACGCATGGCCAAGCCGCGTTGCACCAGTTGTTATTGTGGACCGACGCGCGCTTTGAATTCCGGCGTGAAGATGTGGTGCGGCGCCAGCAGATCCCACTGGCC
>JAGPDK010000584.1 GCA_018057605.1 Kofleriaceae bacterium
GGCAGTGACCACGGCTTTGGTACGCCGTCGATAAGGCTCGGTGTCCGTCGTCGGTGGTCGGTGGTCCGTAGCCCGAATAAGCAATGAAGGTCGCGAAAGATTCAGGTGGTCGTTCTGGGATAACCTCTATGGGGCGCTGGCTACAGCAGGCCTGGTATCGCTAGAACATGCCAGGCATGCCAGGCATGCCGGCCGGCATGATCTTGGCCATTTTCTCTTTGGTCAGGTCGCGCATCTTGGCGTTGGCCAAGTTGACGGCGGCGGTGACCAGGTCTTCGAGCATGCCGATGTCGGCAGGATCGACCACGGTTGGTTCGATCTTGATCTTGACGACGTCGAAGGTGCCGTTGACGGTCGCGCTGACCATGCCGCCACCGGAGGCGGCTTCGCAGGTCATGGCTGCGATTTGCTCTTGCGCCTTCGCCATGTCGGCTTGCAGTTTTTGGGCTTGGCGCATCAATGCGCCCATATCAGGCATTCCACCTCTAGACATCTGTTTGCTCCTACCTGGCGATTAAATGAAGAGACTTGCGTTTACCATAAGGCGGACAAGCGAACAGCCATGGCCGAACCTTTTAAGAACCTGATCAATGCCCAAACTGTGACGCACCTGGGTGGGCAATTGGCTGCAGTGTGGCCCGCGTTTGACCGCAAACGCTTCGAAAAACTGGCGCGCACCGAACTCGAAAGCCTCGAACTCAAAGCTCGCTCGATGCAGCTTGCCGACGCGTTGCAAGCCACGTTGCCCAGCGACTTTGCCCACGCCTGTGCAATGATCGAAGCGACGCTGGCCGCGCCCAAACCTTTCGACGACGCCGGCGAACCGCTCGCGATCGCCAGCAATCTGCGTAGCCATGAAACCGACCCTGGCATTTCGGGCTGGGCGATCTGGCCACTTGGCGAATTTGTCGCGCGCAGCGGCATGCACGCAGTGCCGCGGGCGTTGACGTGTTTGCATGCGTTGACGCAGCGATTCTCCGCCGAGTTTGCGATTCGGCCATTTATCGATGCGCATCCAAAGCCAACGTTTGCAGTGCTAACAAAATGGCTCAACGATCCAAGTGCCCATGTGCGGCGGTTAGTGAGCGAAGGTAGCCGGCCGCGCTTGCCTTGGGGCCTGCGCTTGCAAGCTTTGGTAGTTGATCCAAGCCCGACGCTGCCGCTGTTGCGCGCGCTGCAAGACGACCCCAGCGCCTACGTGCGCCGCAGCGTCGCCAATCACTTAAATGACATCGCCAAAGACCATCCCGATGTGGTGGCCGGGTGGGTGCGCGAGCATCTTTCCGACGGTGATGCAGCGCGCCAGGCATTATTGCGCCACGCCAGCCGCAGCTTGATCAAGTTGGGCCATGCGCCGACGCTGCAGGCCTGGGGCTTAGGCTTGGGCTTGCGCGGCGAGGTGCAGTTCGCGCTGTCGGCCAAGCGCGCCACCGTGGGCACGGACATTGGGCTTGACGCTACTGTCACTTCGACTGCAACCAAACCACAGCCACTTGTCGTCGATTATGCCGTGCACCATGTGCGTGCCAACGGCACGACCTCGCCCAAGGTTTTCAAAGGTTGGAAATTTACCCTGGCACCGGGCGAAACCAAAGTGTTGAGCAAACGCCACAGCCTTAAAGTTGTGACCACGCGAAAACTCTACGCTGGCGAACACCGGATTGAGCTGTTGGTCAACGGCCAAAGCTGCGCCGATGCTAGTTTTATGCTGCGTTGAGCTGCGCGGAGTTGGCGGGCCGCACCGACGCTAGACGTCGGTTTTGATTTCGCGAATTTGCCCGCCGAAAGTTTTCACCACGTGTTGCACCATAGGGTGCGCACGCGCTTCGCTTTCGCGTTCTTGGCGCTCGGTGCGTTGCCGATCGCGGTCGGTTTCCAATACCGAACGTGCGCCCGCTGCGCCGGATTCTTTTTCGTCGAGCAACCGTACGGTGAGCGTAAACGCAGCGCTGGCGCCGATCATTTCGCGCACAAAGTTGCGAATATCGTCGAGCTGTTCTTTTTCTCGCGCCATCTCGCCCATCGCGTGAAACTCGACGGGAAAGCCCAGTTCGATGGCATCTTTGGTCCAGCTCAGGACGCGCGAGTGTTGGTAAAAACCCAACAATGAAAGTTTTCGTTTGGATTCCAACCCAACCACAATGCGATCCCAGGCAGCGAGTTGCTCCACTGGATTTTGTGGCAATTTGAAAGGTGCTGGCGGCGCGACAGGGGCCGCGCGCGTGCTGTGATTTGGCGCCGAAAAATCGCCGTCGGGCACCGGTGCTGCGTGAACCGGCGCAGGCGTCGCAGCGACCGAACGTGGCGCTGCCGCACTTGAAGCCGAACTCGCAATAACCGATGCAAGCGCCGCTGAAGGGGTGGCGTTCGCCGACGAATGCGGTGCATCTTCGTCGGCGCGCATGCTTCGGGCAGGCCCAGGTTTGGCCGCCGTTGGAGTCGGTGCGGGTGCGCGACTGCCGCCCCCGCTACCCGGACCGCCGCTCGCACTGCCGCCGCCGCGTGCCAGGCGAACCTCTAATTCGCCTAATCGAGTTAACAAATCACCGAGGGGAATCATCGGCTCAATGGTAGCAACATCGATCAGTGCACAATCGAGCACCAATCTTGGTTGCAAGGTTTTGCCCAAATCGTCACAGCAACGAATCATGCGTGCAAACATTTGCGCAACTCTAGCCGAATCAAGTTGACCGGCCTCGGCCACCAACTCAGCCCGTTCTTCATCGGCGGCGTCGATCAGCTCTAGCCGGCCAGGTGCCGCTTGCAGCACTGACAGATCACGCAGATAGCGGACAATTGCGCGTGCAAGTTGCACTTCATCGACGCCACGATCAACCCCAGCATCGACCGCGCTCAGGGCCCCGCCAGCATCGCCTTTGGCCAGCGAACTCACCAACGCCCGAGTCAACGCACGATCGGCCACACCGAGGACTTCGGCCACGCTTTGCTCTTTGATCTTGGCATCGCCGACGTACGAAATAATTTGATCGGACAGCGACAGCGCATCGCGCACCGAACCACCGGATTCACGCACCAACAAACTCACTGCACCAGGTTCGATAGAAATGTTTTCAGCGGTAAAAATCTTGGTTAGATGCCCGGCCAGTTTGTTGGCGGGTACCAACTTGAAATCGTAGCGCTGACAGCGCGACAAGATCGTATTGGGCAACTTGTGCGCTTCGGTGGTCGCCAACACAAACGTTACATGCGGCGGCGGCTCTTCGAGAGTCTTGAGCAACGCGTTAAATGCTTCGGTGGTAAGCATGTGAACTTCGTCGATGACGTAAACCTTTTTGCGCAGCATCGCCGGTTGGTAGCGCACCGCTTCGGTCAATTCGCGGATGGCATCAATGCCGCGGTTGCTGGCGCCGTCCATCTCGATATAATCGACGGCCGAGCCAGCGGTAATGCTTGCGCACGCGCTACACGTGCCACACGGTTCCGAGGTTGGGCCATTTTCACAATTGAGCGCTTTGCCAACA
>JAGPDK010000585.1 GCA_018057605.1 Kofleriaceae bacterium
CGCGAGCACCGCACTGGTGGTTAACGCCGATGCCATGTCGGCAACGGCAACGCTGGTACTCGAACCCAGCGCCAACGCTGGCGCCACATTTGAAATCGGCGATACGACGATCGTCGACGTGACCCAGACGCTCGCGTCAGGTGCCGCCCCGCGCTTGTGGAGCGACCGTGGCACGACGCTTGATGTTGGGGTTGCGGCGGCAACCGAACCAATCACCTTGGTGATTCACTACGCGTTTAACAAACATACCAAATTCGATGGCTACAACGGCACCGCGACTGCGGCCTATACCTTGGTGTGGCCTTACTACTGTGGCAACTTGTTCCCCTGTCACTCGGCGCCGGCCGACGGCACCGCGTTTTCGGTTGAGGTCACCACGCCCGCCAACGGCCTCAAAGTCATTGCACCGATCGGCGTGATCAGCGAAGCGCCCTCGTACCAACTTGCGTGGGCCGTCGGCGACTATCAAGATCTTGAATTAGGCACAACATCCGCAGGCACGCGCATTGTCACCTCGTACCTGCCCGGCGAGCTGGCCAACGCACAAAAAGGTGGCGCGAACTTGGTCGCTGCGTTTGCATGGATGGAGTCGACGCTAGGGCCCTATCGCTTCGGGCCGCAAGCCGGCACGGTGTCGGTCAAATGGGGTGCTGGCGCCTTTGGCGGTATGGAACATCATCCGCGTTGGCACGTTGCGAGCGCAGCCTTAGCCGACGAAGAAACCAACGTTCACGAAGCCGCTCATGGTTGGTATGGCGACGCTATTCGCATCGCGTGTTGGGAAGATTTTGTGTTATCGGAAGGCACGGTGTCGTATCTTGCCGGGCGCGCATTGGATGTTGTTGCCCCGACGGTTGGTGCCGCCGTTTGGAGTAGCTACCAAGCTGACCTTGGCAACATCGGCCCGATGCAGCCCGTGTGGCCGACGGGCTGCAATCAAATTGACATCATCAAAGACGGCTTATTTAGTCGCGCCCCGTATATGCGTGGCGCATTTTTCTATCGCGCCGTCGCAGGCAAAGTGGGTGCTGAACAACTCGACCAAGCACTGGGAAAATTCTACCAAACCTACGCCGGTAAGGCCGCCCACATGAGCGACATGCTGACCACCATCATGGCCGAGACCGGGTTCGATCCCACGAGTTGTGCGCAAAGCTGGTTGCGTGGCACCACGATTCCCGCCGTCGGGCCGTGTCCGTAACTCGCGATCAGCGTATTGCGGTAGCACTGACCGACTGGTTCCATCGCGCGCAGCGTGATTTGCCGTGGCGGCGCAGCCAAGATGCGTACGCCATTTGGGTTAGCGAAATTATGTTGCAACAAACTCGGGTTGCCACTGTGATTCCGTATTGGCAGCGGTGGATGGCCGAATTCCCAACGGTGCAGGCCCTGGCGGCAGCGCCCAGCGATGCGGTGCTGGCGCGATGGGCCGGCTTAGGCTTCTACCGACGAGCGCGCAACCTGCATGCGGGCGCCAAAGCGGTAGTAGACCAGTTTGCTGGAACGATGCCGTCACGCGCCGCCGACCTCCGCGCGGTGCCAGGCATTGGGCCGTACACCGCCGGCGCGATTGCCTCGTTGGCGTTTGCCGAGCGTACGCCGTTAGTCGATGGCAACGTGGCCCGTGTGATTGCGCGAATCGAGACCATCACCAGCGACATCAAATCAACCCGCGCAACCAAGCTCTGCTGGCAGCGCGCCGGCGAACTGATGACGGCCCTCCCCGCCGACCGCACGCCTGGTGCGCTCAATCAGGCGCTGATGGAACTCGGTGCGCTGGTTTGCACACCAGGCACGCCCAACTGCGTACAATGTCCGCTTTTCGGACAAAAAGTGTGCAGTGCGGAAATGACCCGGACCCAAACCCACTATCCAGTGGTGGCCAAGCGCAAAGCCGCAGCCGATTTGCCATTGCTGGTCGTGCACGCGGCATGGATCCAGACCGACCAAGGCATCGTGCTAGCGCGCCGCAACCCAACCGGTCTTTTTGGCGGATTGTGGGAATTGCCAAGTGGTGCCACCCGCGCCAGCGTCTGCGCCACGTGGCACTTGGCCCACGACGTTAACGTCGTTGTTGTTGCCCACCACGCCCAAGTGCTGAGTCACCGGCGACTCGAGATCGAAGTTTTTGTCGCACCGCTTGGCAAGCACGGAAAAAGACGCTACGCCCCAAGTCTTGATCTTGCGGTCTACGATGACTGGCGGATCGTGCCACTCGCGACCGCCGCGGCGCTCGGAATTTCCGCGGCCACGGCGGCCATTATTGCCAAGTACAAGGATGCCCCATGGAAACCAACCCCAAAGCCCTCGCGCTCTTCAACGAAGGTTACGAAAAAATCTTGGCTGGCATCGGCGAACTCGGCTTCGACATCACCGACGCCAACTTCATCGACACCGCAGCACGCGCGGCCAAAGGCTTCCACGAGCTCATCAACGACCAAGCCAAAGTCAAAGGCGAAGTAGACGAGCTATTGGCCAAATGTTTTCCGGCCAAGTTTCGCGAGATGGTCATCTCGAAACAAAACACGGTATTTGGCTTGTGTCCGCATCACTTGCTACCAGTTATTTATCGCGTGTCCTTGGCCTATATTCCGGTCGACCGAGTGCTGGGACTTTCGAAACTTTCGCGCTTGGCGCGCCTCATCGCACGTGGGCCCCGGCTGCAAGAAGACCTAACCCATGAACTCGCCGAACTCCTGCACGTTGAACTTGAGTCGCAAGGGTCAGCGGTCTACGTGGAAGGCTTACACATGTGTATGGCTGCGCGCGGCGTTGGTGCACACGAAGCGCGGCTGGTGACATCAGCTGTGCGCGGCGTGTTTTTAGAAGTGGCAACCCGCCAAGAGTTTATCAAACTGGTTACCACGCCACAGTCGACGGCATTGTAGCGCTGCCGATGGAAGTGGTGGCGCTCCATGGCTTCGCCAATACTACCGCGCAATGGGACGCGGTCGCAGCCGCACTCCCTGCGTCGATCCGCTTGCGCGCGATCGCGTTACCTGGGCACGTCGATGGCGCGCCGCTGGGCCCAACCTGGCACACTGCGCTTGCGCAGCTCGCCGCCGTGGTGCATCCACATGGTCAGCGCCCCGCGCGATTGATCATCGGCTATTCGCTCGGTGCGCGACTAGCGTTGGGCTTGCTGGCCGCCGGCCACGCCGACCACGCGATGTTAGTCAGCGTGAATCCGGGCCTGCAGTTTGAATCCGAACGCGCCGCGCGGCGAGCGCAGGATGCCGAGTGGGCCGCGTTGTTGCGCACGCACGGCACGGCCGCATTTGCCCGCGCATGGCACGCACAAGCTCTCTTTGCCTCACAGCAGCAAGTCCCGGCCGAACTCCGGACAGTCCGCGCCATGGAGCGCATGCGCCATGACCCCGCCCAACTTGCAGCGGCACTCGCGTGCATGGGATTGGCGGCAATGCCCGACTATCGCGAGACAATCGCCGCGCAGCAACACCGCTTACACCTGGTAGTCGG
>JAGPDK010000586.1 GCA_018057605.1 Kofleriaceae bacterium
GGCCATGGTTGACCATTTTAGCGAAGCCCAGCGATTTCTCGATCGCATGCACGACGCATCAAGTGGCTTGTCGCCAGCCGATCGGCTTGAACGCGACGAATCGAAAATGGCCGAGCTTGGGCCGGCAGTCCCCAAGCCGGTAACTGAGTTGCTGCGGTTGTTCGATGGTAACCGTTCGCTGGCAGATATTCTGGAAGACTCGCCGTATCGGCAATTTGAAACGCTGCGGGTCACCTTGCGCGCGGTAGAATCGGGCATTTTGCGGCAAGTCGTCGTCGAAAAACCCAAAGCCACGTGGCGGGCCTTGTTAGCCATTGAAGAGTGGTTGGTTGGCATTGATCGAGCAAGCGCACAACAACGCGTGTTGGCGTTGGCGTCCGACGTTGATTCCGGCAAGCATCAAATCCCAAGCAACAAAAGATCCCGAAAGAAGCGCCGCGCTCGGACGCAGGGCCAGGCGTTGCCAATTTTGGCGGTGCCGGTCGCTCCGACCATCACGTGGGGTGATTTGGTGCCACGCGACTCTACCTACGAAATTGAAGCGGTTTCGCAGGTCGTGCCGGTCGCTGAAGTTTCGGGCGAAATCGCGATGCGCACGGTGACGGCAAGTCGAGAAGCGGTACGCGAGGGCTTGGAAAGCACGCTTGATACCGCTGAACGCCAGCGGGTTTTTGTCGCAGATCTTGCGAATGAATTGCCGGTTGAACCCTCGGATGCGAGCGCTTACGCCGCCAAGCGTCAGCCACTTGAAACACCTAAACTTAGCAGCAGCGGGGCCGCCGGTGTCGTGGTCGACGCCAGCATCGACACTACCGCGTATGTTGCTGATGCTGCGCAGGCTAAGGTTCTGGTCATGCAGGCTGCCGCTGCACAAAGTGCCCGGCCCGCGACGGCAACATCGACCAAGGCTGCAGCGGTACAAGAAGCCAACCAAGTTGCGGTGGTGAGCCAGGACGCGAGCAAATTGGCGCGTGGGTTCACCGACGATGAAGAGTTGTTTTTTTTGGCTGCGAATCAAGCTTCGCAAGCCACCGAAAAAAGCCAAGCAGCTGTCAAGCAGGACGAGTTCTCCGATCTTGATGAAGGCTACGAGCACCAGACGTTTTGGGATCGGTTGTGGGGTAAAAAGTCAAAAGTGCGTCGTCGCTAGCCAGCATCGCTTTGCCTGAGCGACAACGCTGCTGGCGGCGCCACGCCCCAGCGTTCGCTGGTGCGCTCCATGTGGGCCTCGATCATTCAAGGGCTGTGACCAATGCCGGTCACGTAAGCGCAATTGCACGAAACCCTCAGTAGTTTTTGGTTGATTGCGCGGACCACGGACGTCCGACCGCTGACGACGGAAACCGGGCCTACCGACCGCGCACCAAGGCCGTGGTCATCGCTACCACCCGACATGCTAGGGCAGTGGCCGCGCGATCGTTGACACCATCGAAGCCACCGCAATGCGCGATGAGAACGGTCGGCTCACAGAGGCTCCGGCGGAGGCGACTCGGAGGTTGAACGCAAGCGCTGCGGCTGGCCGCGCGGTTGCGGAGGTTGGTGCTTGCGCGCTGGCTGATGCGCCGCCGTCCCGTCGCGGGTTGGTTGCT
This sequence comes from Kofleriaceae bacterium, assembly GCA_018057605.1. Taxonomy (GTDB): domain Bacteria; phylum Myxococcota_A; class Polyangia; order Haliangiales; family Haliangiaceae; genus JABFXX01. The sequence continues at coordinate 1,590 of JAGPDK010000586.1, forward strand.
GTAGATGTTCGCAACGACGGGTATTGTGCGCCGTGTGACATCTGTTTGCGATTCTGCGGCGAATGCCGAACTTGAATTGGCGATAGTTATGGATGGGCATGCGCGATTGGCATTTGGGGCGTGCACGGTTATTCGTCCGGTTTTCGGGCTTTAATTTTTCTGAAGAAACAGGAACAACTTTTTCGACTTGTGTTGACGGGACTATTTGGCGGCCAGTCACGATGGATCGCCACCAAGAAGGGGCAGAAATTTAAGCCCAAGTCCTTAGCTCGCGTGTGGCGTGGCCGGTTATTTGCGAAATTTGACATGTACCGCTGGGTTGCCAGCGGCCTTGATTCGCAGCGTGCGGGACACGGGTTCATACTTCGCCGCGCGGAAAAACAGCGTATGGGTGCCGATTGCTAGTTCAATATTTAGCGGAGTGCGGCCTAAGTTGCGGCGGCCTTCGAAGACTTCACTTGCAGGGGTTGACCGCAATGCGACCCGGCCTACCGTGATGCCGTTACTTGATAAGGGCTTTAGTGCCACGGTGATGCGCGCGATTTGGCCAAGTGCGGGCTCGATCCGTTGTTCGTGGCGCTCGTAGCCGGGCAATTCCACCACAATCAATTGCGCTTCGCCTTTGGTCTCGAAGCGCGCCGGCGTGGTGCTTGACCGATCACCGAGTAACACCCGCGCGTTGCTAGGGTCGCTGCTCACTTCGACGACGGCAACATCAGCGGGAGTTGGCAGCGCTTCGGTCACGGCGTCCAGCGGCGGCAACGGCCGTGTGGTTGGTATGGTCGCATCCCGAATCTCCGCTGCATCAGCGGGAGGCGGTACGGGTGGACGCGCATCATGCGAGCTCGGCAAGCGTGCATCACCAGGCTCGCGGCTGGTGTCGGATGTTGGTCGAGCGTCGGCGCTGACACTGGTTACGACCGCAACTTCGCCGTGGCGATCACCGCCGCAGCTACGCGTTGACAGTAGGCCCGTAACGGACAGCGCCACGACACTCACGCCGACCGCCCACGGCACCAGGCGTCGGCGCACCGTATGGGTGACTGGGTTGCCCGGCCGGCGCTGGTCACCGCGCTCGAGTTTTTCTGGCAACGGTGCAAGATGTTGGGCGGCCGGGGCATCGAACGCGCGTGGGCTAGGGGCCGGGCTGCGAAACGGCGGCGGAACCGATGCAATGCCACGGCGCGGCGGTGGCACTACCGCCGATGTGGGTGGCAAATCGGCCTGTGGTGGTGGTGGTGCGGGGCGTCGGGTATCTACAGTTTTGTCAGGCGCGCCGCGCGGAGGGGCCGGCGCGACGGTGCGCACACTGGCGACGACTTCGCGTTTTCGTTCAACGGTGTCAACAAATTCGGCCGGATCACGAGGCTGAAAAACCCCCGTGTGCGCGAGCTCTTCTGCCAAATCTGCGGATGGTCGCTCGGGCTGTGTGGTCCGTTGTCGAGGGGCAACGGTTGGAGCCTGTGGGGCGGGCATGGGTGTGCGTGGCAGCTCGCGTGTACGCTTCGGTGTGGTCGTCGTCGGTATTGTTGCGATCGTCGGCAGCTCTAGTTGGTAGCCGCTGGTGGCTGCGGCACTGTCAGGAATGCCAGCGAGCGGCACTGGCCGTGATGCCTGCGGTGGCTTGGCACGCAAAGATTTCGCAATTTCGGCGACCGATACGGCGGCGGTTGGTGGCGCAGCCATCGTGCGCGGACCGGCTTGCGTCCGGTCGGGCGAGTTGTGCGGTGTGAACTCGTAGTTGTCATCGCCGGAATCTTCGTCGAAGATTTCATGCGGCGGCAATTCGCGGCTGATCCACGCCCCGAGCTGCATTGCGGTCGCGAGCTCCGGCGACGATTTAATATATGCTTCGAGGGCGTGCGCTAAATCAGCGGCGGTAGCGCGG
>JAGPDK010000587.1 GCA_018057605.1 Kofleriaceae bacterium
TGTGATGCCTATATTTTCCAATTCTAACCCATCGGTATAGGCTTTTCTGCCAATTGCCACCAGGCAATAATCCGCTTGGATTTTTATTTCCTCGTCTTTTTTATCCAGTGCCGTTACCGTTACCGATGTAGGTCGAACCAATGCGTGATTTGGTTGGGCTATCGCTGATTGGATTTGACCGTGGGCCGCCCAGGTTATCATTGTTCTTCGCGATAATCTGGGTCTGCGCAAACTCGGTCCCCGACAAGTTTTCGCAGTTAGGGCCAATCGCCATGGCGTAACCTTTGGTGTTTACCCCGTTCGGGTCGTAACCAAAGGTCACTAGTGCAGCCGTGCCAGCCAACACTGGTTGCGCTGCTGGCTTGTGAAAGTTTTGCCAGTCAGGGCTGTTGTTGTTACTGATGTATTTGTTCGCAACCATTTTGAGCCCGACCATCGCGTCGAGTTCGTAGGACGAGCAAAGCCCTTGCAAACGCGTGTTCGCAATGTTGACTTGGGTTGCGTTGATGATGTCGGTGTAACTCGCGGTGGTGAAGCACATGATGCGCTTCGAAGCTTTGAGCTGAACACAGCTTGGATGCTCCGCACCGGCGCCACGTTGATTGTTGTTTTGCGGTTGGTTATTCGGCCACAGGCGGCCTGCGAGGTCACCGTTATGGACCTCAAAGAAATGCATATCTTCGGCTGACGCGGTGTTTGCGAAGGCTGCTCCAAGAAGCAGGGCGGCGAGGCCAGTGATACGTACGGTCGGTGTCATGAGCGGTCTCCTGTGGGGGGATTACGAAGGTGAGGAACTATAATGCACGCCTTGTGCCGAGTCGCGTTCGTCCATGATAACAGTGGCTGTTGAAGAATTTCAAGAGCTTGCGCTACTAGAGATCGCGTCCATAGCAGCACGAATCGAGGGCTGTAGCCCCATGTCGGGGTGGGGAATCCCATCCCACCCCCTGGTGAAAGAACCGCGGTTTCAGGGATTTGCATGGTTTGGTTGCACTTGGGCAATGCATCGATTACTGCATAGACCTAAGGAATGATGACGCGACGAACCTTGATCAGCGCTGCGTTGGTTGCCACTGCGATTGCGGTCACCTTGTGGTGGACGCGTAGCAGCCGCGACAAACCTCCGCATCAACGGCCCGCTAGCGCCAGCCGTACGGCCACCATCCCTGGCGTCATGAATGGAGAGCGCAGTGGCACGTTGCCGACCGCGCCCGTCGCTGGCTCAGCCGGCAGTGTCGTGGCTCAAGACTCCAAAGTCGTCAGCATGCCGGTCACCGAGGTCAACGTGGAACAAGACCGCGTCATGCGCGCGCAACACGAGTTGACCTATCGCATTGCCCGCTTGCGCTTTTTGTTGGCTGATGCTGCGGCACCTTGTTACCAAGGTGGCCCCAGCGATGAAAAGATCAGCGTTGGTTACACTATCGTGGTGCACAACGATGAGTTGCACATCGAAAACCTGCGCGTGCGTGAAAGTTCGATTCGCGACTCCACCGTACAAGCCTGCTTGATCGGGGCCGTGCGTGACTTGCGCACCCTGGCCCCCAACATCGGCGAGTTGCGGCAAGAAAATGAAACTTGGATTGCGCTCGCCGATCTAGCTGATAGCAATCGTCGTTACCAGCGCGGCTCGAGTGAGGAGTAGAAGCGGCGTGAGTTTGCCGGTGCACGGCCGACAAGCCAATAGCTGATCCGAACGAAAAGGCGCCAGGGCTCACGGAAATTCTGAACGGGTTAGGGATGCGAGCCTGTTTGCAATAATGAGGCGCAATCGGGCGTTCCATGCACATGGCCACTCTCATCATTGCACAACGGCTACGGATCGCTCTTGGGCGAGCGTTTGCCACCGGGCTTGGTGGCTACCTCTACAATTCAACCCAGCCCGCTGTGCGGACCGCCGCCACGGGGACCGCGGTAACCGTGACGGCAACCACGCCAGTCGCTGTACCGGCGCCGGCCGATCTCGCAGCGGCGTTGCGCGAACTTGCCGCCGCCAAGCTCGCCGAGCTTGATCGCGAATTCCCTCGCGTGGTGCCACCGAACCAAAGCACCGATGAGTTTCATTCGTATTTGCCGGCTTTGGATGGGTGTCGATGGCCCGATGCGACGCGCCAAGCGCAACTGGAAAAGCGAGCCTTGGCGACGTTGCCACGAAATGCCGGCTTTGATTATGCCGTCGGCTTTGGCTGCGAAGACTCTGCCGGTACGATCGTGTGGTTGCACTACGACACCACGGTTGGCTCAAAACGCAGAGGAATCTGGACAACGGTTCGAGTCAGCGCACGCAGGGTCGAACGACTCGCGTTCTACCAAGGCGAATCAACGATAGATTGGATGGAGTGGTCAAACGAAGTTACTGAATCGCCCATCGCGCTGGTCGACCTCGACGGTGACGGCGAACATGATGCGATTTTCAAAAACAGCACGCAGGAAGGCGGAGCGATGTATGGCGACGAGAGTCTGTTCGTCTGGCTTTCGAAGTCCAAGCGCATCTTGAACTTGCGGACACAAATTCATGATGCCGGGCTATGGCTGCCGCGCGGCCAACACGTCACGGCGCACAGCGCTATCGTTGTCGGCACCATCGGGCGACAAGTTGGTAGCCACGATTTCCCTTTGCGCTATCAGTGCTTCGATCTGACCGGCTCGCTGGCGCATTGTGCCGGCGCTGCGAAGGCCGAGCGCGTTGACGCGCAGCTGGGTATTTTGGCCCGTTGGCAAGACGGTGCTGTCAGCGATCGCGACATCCTCGCGCAGCAATTCGATATCGTTGGCATCGATACTCATACGCGTGCGGCACTGCTGCCGCTCGCGGCCGCTACCGCACCAGATCGGCGATTGCACCGCGCCGTGGATGATTTTGTGGTTGCTCATCCGCTTGCGGCTTCCGATGCAGCGGTGCCGGGGGTGGACGCACCGTTGCACCAGCAAGAGTGCCCACAATTCACGTCGGCGCAAGCCGCGGCTTCACTGTCCGCAGTCCGGACGTGGCTAGGCAGCCATGATGTGACGCGCCCGGCACCAAGCAAAGGCGACAACGGGACGCACTGCACGTGGAGCAAGCCACGTAGCATCATGGTTAGCGCAAGTTGTGTCGCTGCAACGCAAACTTATGCTGCGATCACGTGGCAACGCACCAATACATGTGCTGACACCGCCGAAGAAGTCACGAGTGCGGGCCTCTTTGCATTTCAAAACGGCGCCCCCACACTGATTATCGGCGACAGCGTGTTGGGTTCAGCCGCAGACTGCAGCGCATGTGATGGCCCAGCTGCCAATCCATACCAGGTTGATTTTGTGCAACAAACAGACAATGCAGTAGCGTATGTAATAAGCGCCAACGCTCCAAGCGGTCAGCGCCTGCGTGTCATCGTTGACGGCAAACTGCGCGATGATCAACCCTTAGTCGGCTGGGCTGGCCCTTCGCACCTGTGGGTGAGCATGAACGATAATGGATCTAGCTATCGG
>JAGPDK010000588.1 GCA_018057605.1 Kofleriaceae bacterium
CACTCACGGTTGTGCCGCTGGTTGCGGCGTGCGTCGGCAATGTGCAGCGCAGTGCGCGTGTGCCTCACCCTGCGGTGCCAAATTCGACCGGGCAACCAATGTCGAGCCAAGCCGATCTTTCGTTGGGCGCAAGTTCTATTACCGACCTCGTGGCACCGGCAGTCGGTGATCCAACCCAAGCCGTGGAGGTGCCGAGCACGCAAGTGCGCGGCGAATTTCGCTTACGCGCTACCGAGAATGCATTTGTAGGCGTAGTTCATGAACGTGGTTTTGCGTCGACGTCAAAACAGCCGGATACGACGCAAGCGCCGGTCGGTAAGGGTGATGTGCTTGGCTACGGAGTCGTCGTAGGCGGTTCGGTGCAAACGTCGGTGCCGGAACTACGCGTTGGGTTGGTTGGCGAATTCATGATTTGGAATGTGCCGTACGTCGAATATCAAACCTTGACGCCAGGGTTTGTTGGCAACTACACCATCATTGAACGTGGCACAGACAGCGTCGCGACCCTGGGCCTGGGCGTGTCACCAAGCTATCACGTTGGTCAGTTCACAGCATTTGGCGGAGTGTTTGCGCGCAATCACCCAACCACGTTACGCAAGGAATTTGATACCAGTCTTATTGATGGCGGCGATGTTGAAGAGGGCCCGTTTAACATTTTGCTCGACGCTGGCGTCGCCTATGATTTCACCAAGCAACTGACTGGAAGTTTGACTATCAATCAAAACCTCACTGCCGACCCTGTGAAATACGGGCCAGGCCTGCAATTCGCACTGACTGCGAAGCTGGGCGAGTAACGCGCACGGATGGATCCGCGCACGGTTTGCGCGGCAGCTTGGTGTGCGCGTGGTGGTTGCTGCTAAAGATGCGCGAACTGTGGCGATCGGTGCGACGATTTGCTGCACGGGGCGGCACATGTATTGCAAACTCGTCGGTATGGCGAGGGCAGACAGTACGGTGAATTGTGAACGGTTATCGGCGCTTGATGCCACGTTCCTCGAAGTTGAAACTCGGGAATCGCCCATGGGGATCGGGGCGATTTGTGTGTTTGCGGGTGGCTCAATGGTGTCGGCCGAAGGCACGTTTGATACCGTGCGATTGCGTGCTCATATCGCCCAGGCAATCGTGCAGTTGCCGCGTTATCGGCAGCGCTTGGCGATGACGCCACTCATAGGGCAACCGGTGTGGATCGACGATGATCGCTTCAATCTTGATTTTCATGTGCGCTACACGCGGCTACCCGTGCCTGGAGATGATCGCCAGTTGCAGCGGCTTGCAGCGCGGCTGTTTTCACAGCAGATCGACCGCAGCCATCCGTTGTGGGAGTTGTATTGCGTTGAAGGGCTGAGCAATCAGCGCTTTGCCATTATTGCCAAAGTGCATCATTGTATGGCCGATGGCGTGGCCGGCGTTGGGCTGCTATCGGCGCTGTTGCAACCAACGATAAGCGTTGCCACGCCGGACGCACCACCGGCCTGGCAACCGCGTGCGGTGCCAAGCCGCGGCGATTTGATTAGGGCCGAAGTTCAACATCGTAACGACCGGACATGGAATTTTGTGCGTGCCGTAACGCAGCGTAATCGACGCGACACCGTTGATTCGGAGCCGGCGTCGCCTGCGGCAGATCCGACGCCCGAGCGTCACGGCAAAAGCCCGGCGCGTGCGGTGGTTAACGGCATGTACGATATTTTGCGGGCCGCGCTGCAGCGCCGGATCCAAACTCCATTGACCCCCGATAGCATCGGCGGGGCGCGACGCTTTGATACCGCGCGGATTTCCTTGGAAGAAGTTCGCAGCGTTGCGCACAGCCTCGGCGGCACGGTTAACGACGTGGTGCTGACGTTGGTGGCGGGTGCGTTGCGGAGCTTTTTGATACAGCGAGGATTAGACCCGGGCGCGATTGGTGCATTGCGCGCGATGATTCCGGTGAACCTGCGGACCCATGGCGGAAGTGGTGATGGCGGTGGCAATCAGCTCGCGTTGCTGCTTACCGAGTTGCCAATTCATCAAGCCGAGCCGTTAGTGCGGCATCAACTGGTGCGCGCTGCCACCGATCGGCTCAAGCATCAATCTGATCAGATCGCTGCATCGGCGTTTTTTTCTGCGGTTGCTGACGCTGCTGCGACCAGCATGCTGTCGAAAGTCTTTCATTTGGCGGTGCGGATGCGCGCGTTTGACGTCGTGGTCACCAACGTGCGTGGACCGCGCGAAACCCTGTTTTTGGGCGATGCCGCCATGACCGCGCTGTATCCGATGGTGCCGTTGTACGAGCGCCAAGCCATTGGCGTCGCCGTATTTGGCTACGCTGGCGTGTTGCATATCGGTTTGTCGGCGGCGTGGGATTTAGTGCCTGACCTGCATGATGTTGCGTTGGAATTTGAGCGCGAAATTGCTGGGCTGCGCGCCGCGGCCGCCGCCACGCACTGAATGCAGATTGGCCCTTGCGTAACGTAGTTCGAGCCTTACGCTGCGGGGATGATTCGCACCTGCGCCGCGTGTGGTAAACAAAATCGCATCCCTGCCAAGCACCTAGCTTCGGTTGGAAAGTGCGGCGCGTGTCAAGCAGGCTTGCCGGCCACGGCTACGCCCATTGCTGTCGACGAAGCGCAATTTCGCGACATTGTCGCGCACGCTACGGTGCCGGTGCTCGTCGATTTTTGGGCGGCGTGGTGTGGGCCGTGCCGCATGGCTGCACCGGAACTTGAAGTGGTTGCCAAACAAATGGCCGGCAAAGCTTTGGTGATCAAAGTGAACACCGAAGAACAACAGAACCTAGCGCGCGAGTACAACGTCAGCAGTATTCCGTTTTTTATGGTCTTCAAAAATGGCCGAGCGGTGAAGCAACAAGCCGGGCTGGTGAAAGCCGCCGAGATGCAGCGCTGGCTCGCGATCTAGTTGGTGCAGCACGTTGTGCCGACGAGGTTGCAGCGTTGCCCTACATGCCCAAATCGGGCGCGGCGGGTGGCTGCTCCAGCGTGATCGCGCCGAGTTTGCCGGAGCGAAAATCGTGAATGAAAATTTCGCTGGCTTGGTGCAAGTCGACGGCACCACCGGCGCGCAAGCCGCCCCGGCGTCGGCCGATTTCGGTAAGCAAGGCGTCGGGTGAAGCGGGAATGGCATCAAGTTTGTAGCGCGCTGCAACCACCGCGCCATAGTTGGCAAGTACGTACTCGGCGCTGACCATTGCGACCGTATGAAAATCGATCGCGGTGCTTGGAATCGAGCCGGCAAACGCCAACCGCATCGCATTGCGTTCATCTTCGATTTTTGGCCACATCATGCCTGGGCTGTCGGTGAGCACGGTGTGATCTTTGAGCTCGACCCGTTGTTGCTTCTTGGTGACCGCTGGTTTGTCGCCGGTCGCGGCCACGTTGCGTTCCATCAAGACATTGATCAGCGTCGATTTCCCAACGTTGGGCACGCCTGCAATGACCGCGCGCACGGGCTTGCCCACCT
>JAGPDK010000589.1 GCA_018057605.1 Kofleriaceae bacterium
GTCTTGAAACATCGGGGCGGTGGAGGCTTGCCACAACGCAACCACGGCGGCGAAGGCCTCAAATACGCAGCCCGATACAGCATTTTCTATGGCGATATCTAGGAGTGACCGTGGCGCTGGCAGCGGCGTTGCGTTTGAATTCGCTTCGAGGGGCGGATTGCCATCACTCGGATATTGCAACGACCGCATTTTGCCGGCGTGACGAACTTCATCTTGCGCGGCGGTTTGGGCCCGTTCGATCAAGTCTGCTGGTGCGCCCCAATATTCTAGTTCGTTGGCAAGGCGCAGAAAAGCAAAGACGCTTGCGGCTTCCAGCGATTCAGCGTGGGCAAAGAAGCTGTTGCAATCAGCGATCGCGGCATCAGGGACCTGCATGCCGTCCGTTAACCGACCTCGACAGTGCCCAGGCCTTGCCTTTTGCTGTTCCACTGTTTGCACTTTGCCGCCAACCACCACTGATACTAAGAGTCCCATCTGTGCACCTTCAGAGCAGCCGCCAGATGGTTCGATGCGTTGAACAACCGCCCAGCCAACGGTCAACGGCATCACCATAAGCTGGCCACCGTGCCCTCCACCGACTGGCACTACCCCTGTGTCTCGGTGATGTTGCAACACCGCAGCGCGAATCGACGCCTGCTCCGGCGGCAACACAGGTGCCTGCACATACGGTACCGATCCGGTGGATGGACCGGCAATGTCTACGGGCACCCGGACCGAGGTTTTGCCTGATTGATGAATCCAAACCCCGCCCACAAAGATCTGATGGGCGATGATTGCCTGTACTGCCGCTTCTACCAGACTTCGTCGAGGGGATGGCGCGGTGGCTTTTTGAAAACGCGCCAGCGCATTGTTAACGCCAGCCATGGTAACCGGAAGCAGGCGGCCGTCACCGTTCACCAACGCCAGTTCAAGCTCGTTGTCGAGACGATACAGCTCGGTTGCGGATGGCACCGGTGCCACGCCGTACACTGAACTAAAGTCGCGAAAGGTTTTTCGCACAAACAGGTCTTTTACCTCATTTGATTGCGGCCACAGCGCCGCTGCGACCTCGGCTACCGATACAAAGCGCCATGGTGCATCGGGGTGAATATCGTTTACCGCGGGCGTTGCAACGAGATCAAGCACGGCGCTTGTGCCGACCTGTTTGCTGCTCGCCCCAGCTTGGGCTTCGCTATGCGTCTGGTTGTCGTTCAACTTGACGGTGCCTTGCTGGTTGGCAGCGCCGCAACTTGCCGCAACGCTCGCCACTAATGTTTGTGCCCAACGATGAAATGATGTCTTGTGCATAGCAGCTCCGGCTGGTGCAATGATTATTTTCTAAGGATACACCGTCTCTCTCGCAGAATGGTCACCGTGCGCCTTGGACGCGGTTAAGTCGGCGCACATGCACCACGCACACCGCAGCAAAAGGGGCGGTGTTGTCAGCGGTGCAGCTGGCAACCAGATGGTTGGCAAGGTCAGAAGCTGATTTTGATGCCGTTGCGCTAAGCGACATGATTGCCAGCGGCAGCGGGTCATATTCAAAACTTTGGTGACTTAGCAATAGGACGGTCTCGTCAGTATCGAGGTTGAACGTAACCGCATCTGGTGGCTGATATGGTCGGTCGGCAACAATCGCTCACACGCTAACTCCGCGCAAAGCCGGGTCGAGGTGGCCCGTTGCTTGAGGATGGGTTTGCTTAAATTCTTCAAAAAGCGTGTGAGGGGTTGACACTCTGATGGCGTCGCCACTGCGCAACACCGCCGCAAAGTCGGGCCCGATCCACGCGGCATGTAGTTGGTTAGCCTCAAGCACCGCCGCCAAAAGTGTGGTTCCCGGCGAAGCACCAAGCAAGTCATCTGTCGCCGGCATCCTCGGGTGCTCGCTTACGAACCGCCATACCGCCAACTCGAATGCAATCAGCAGTCGCTCACGCACAAGAATCCCGCAGGATCCCAACCGGGGTTTGTTTTTGCATCACGCAACCTTACGCGCGCGATGTCACATCGAACGCAAAGCTGCCACCATCGAGCCGGATGTGCATTCGCTGGGTGGGTGACTGGACGAGCAAGTTTCCATCGGGTAGAGCCTCGGAAGATATCCCGAGTGCGTCGAGGTAGCCTTCTATCAGATCCCGGGCGTTCGAGACCGGAAGCCCCGCAGCCGCGACCTCGTTGATCGTGTTGGCGAATCCGATGAAATCCTCGTCGTCAGGCGTACGGAACGTTTCGTCGACCAGAATTGGGATGCGCAACTTGCCGCCACCGACCGTGTGGATGAAGTAACCGGGCGCATCCAATGTTGCCACCGCGATCGCGGCGTACGTATCGGGCTGCGACAAGTTGTCGATGGCGACCTCCGACGTGACGAGTTCCTCGATCGAACTGTTCTCCCCATAATTTCGGAGCGCGTCGGCCGCACGTCGTGCGTGGGGCGGCACGACGTTAAGCGGGTTCGCCCATTCCCAGAGCCAGTAGCCCTCGGCAACAGCCTGGCTACCGAGAACCTGGATTGCGATGTCGCCGCTGCTCGGCTCGCGCTGACGTGTGTAGAGACGCGCTACTCCGTTCTGGGGATCAACCCACCAGATTCGGTCGCCGACCTTCGCTGCAAGTCGCTTCTGGCGCACGAAGGCGATCGCCGCACTGCGGTCGAACAGCTGCTCTAGGTTCATACGACAGCGTTACCATACACATAAGGCGCCCTTACAGCGCAAATGCAGGATCCCAACCGGGGTTTGTTTTTGGCAGGCCGCGCGCATCGCGCATCACAACCCCGTTCAGGATCTACGGATCTACCGTTCAGGATCTACACCGTTGAGGATCTACGGCAGCCGGCGGCGGGCACCGCAGTGCGCGCGCCGTCGATCACGGGCACGCCAACGCTTCAACCGCTAAGCCGTCAAACGCAAAACGGGTGAGCAACGTAGCGTTGGTGGTGCCACGCAAACGCAACAACAACGTTTCACCGGCGTGGGCGCTGGTGGCACTCCAGGTGAACGGTGCCCAAGCGCAGGTCGCCGCGACGTTTGTGTTAGTGACGTTCAAGAAATTTTCAACGACGGTGCCGCCGGTGTTTTCTAACGTGACAAGCATGCGATCGGCATCGACCGAAAGATCTTCGGTTACAAAACAGGTAAAGCCGCGCATGCGCAGGCCTTGGGCCGCAGCCGGAATCACCACGCTCTGGGTAAGCATGCCGTTACCATTATTGCTGACGCCAAACAGCGCTGCATAGGCACCGGCCTGAGGTGCAAAAGGCTTTTGCGCAGCAGTGCGAATAATCGTCGGCGCTTGGGTCCATGGTGCAACGGCATTTTCGAAATCACCATTGCCGAGAATATTGCTCCACACCGGCACACACGCCGCGTCGACCGGGGCATCCACAACCTGCGCCGGCGCGTCAGACACCACCGGAGCGTCGACGTTGCCATCGTTGCTATCAACCGCCGCAGCGCGCGCATCAACAC
>JAGPDK010000114.1 GCA_018057605.1 Kofleriaceae bacterium
ATGTTACGCGAAATCATACCTGCCAAAACTTTGTTCATGAAACTTTGAACAAAGTTAACGCACCAGAGCTATATCTGGTTACAAGGAGTTCAGATGCCCACCCTAGCCGTCGCACCCAAGGCGCCCTTGCAACAACTCGCCACCATTTGCCAAACCGAGGGCACGTTAGATCTGGCCGAACGCCTGCGCCGTCTCGACGCATGGTTGCGAGACGACGTCGCGCAAGTTGCGCAGTCGCTGCAAGATTTGCGCGGCGGCACGCGGTTAGTGGAAACTGCCGCGGTAGACCTCGTCACCACCCGAGGCAAATATCTGCGCCCGATTTGCGTGGCCCTGGCCAGCCGCACCGGCCATGGATTTTCACCCGCTGCACATCAATTGGCGGTTGCCGTTGAAATGGTTCACAACGCAACCCTGCTGCACGACGATGTTGTTGATTTTGCTGAAACCCGGCGGGGCCAACCAACCGCGCGGGTGCTGTATGGCAACGCCGCATCTATCTTCGCCGGCGACTGGTTATTGGTCAATGCCTTGATGCGCGTGCAAGCTAGTGGCGTCGCAGGCGCGTTACCGTTGATGTTGGGCATCATCGAAGAAATGGTCTTGGCGGAATCGCTGCAACTGGAACGTCGCGGCAAACTCGACGACGACGCGCTGTCAACGCATTCCTACCTCGCCGTGGCGCGCGGTAAAACCGCAGCGCTGTTTCGTTGGGCCATGATCGCTGGCGCGCGGGCCGGCGGCGTGAGCGCCGAAATCGAGACTGCGCTCGAAAACTTTGGCTTGCACCTCGGCGTCGCGTTTCAAGTAATTGACGATTGCCTCGACTTCGCAGGCAACGAAACCGCCATCGGCAAAAAGCCGCTCGCCGATCTACGCGAAGGCAAGGTGACCTATCCGTTGATCATCGCCGCGCGACAGTCACCCGCCATCGTTGACAATCTGCGCGAGTTTTTGTCGACGCCAGAAACCGATGCAGCCGCCGGGTCGCTGATGCTGCATATTGCGCAACTCGTCAAGTCGTCAGGTGCGCTTGAAGCCGCTAACGGCTTTGCGACTGCGCAAATCGAAGCCGCGATCGGCACGTTGGCGCACCTTCACGAGTGCGAAGCCAAAGATCAACTACGTACCGTCGCCTACGCTTCGCTCGCAAGGAGTCACTAAGATGAATACGCAACCATTAGGCAGCGGCGCGATGTTCGATCAAATCGCCGACCGTTACGATCTGCTTAATCGCGTCATCTCCCTCGGCATTGACCAGCGTTGGCGCAAACTTGCGGCATCCGCCCTCGATGATTTGCCAGGTCAAATCAAGGTGCTCGATTTGGCGTCGGGCACCGGCGATGTCGCTTTTGCAGTGTACGCGCGCCGGATCCAACGCAACCTCGGGGTGGCACAAGTCGTCGGTACCGATCCTTCGCCACGCATGCTGGCGGTGGCCAAAACCAAACTGGCAGCAAGCAATGCGGCGACCCAAGCAGTAGTTAGCTTCGAGCTCGGTGACGCCCAAGCGCTGCCATTCCCCGACGCCAGCTTCGATGCGGTGACGATTTCTTTTGGCATTCGCAATGTCGCCAATCGCAACGCGGCCCTTGCCGAAATGAAACGGGTGACGCGGCCTGGTGGCAAAGTTGTGATTCTTGAGCTGAGCGAACCCCCGGCGGGCATTCTTGGCGCCGCGGCGCGCATGCATGTTCATCACATCGTGCCTCGCGTTGGCGCCTTGCTGTCGGGCTCGAAAGAATATCGGTATTTGCAAAAGTCGATCGCAGCATTTCCCGCACCCGAAGAATTTTGCCGGCAGATGGTCGCCGCAGGCTTGCGCATTGAACGTAGTGCTGCGCTGACCTTCGGGGCTTGTCACTTATTTGTCGGCCGAGTCCCCGGCGGTGCGATGTGACAACCGTGCAAGAAAGTACAGCCTGCGCGCCGGCCGCGACGTGGCTGCAACTTGGCGATGCTGCCCTAGCGGCAGGGCTACGCGAGGCGATGACCCAACCAGGCTTGTTCGCAATTATGCTCGACGCTGCAACCGCTGCGCCGACGGCACTCGCGGATGCATTGCCAAATCACCCCCGCGTACTGTGGCGTGCGCGCGACGGCGCCATGCTGGCGGGCATTGGCGCGGCCATCGTGTTGCACGGTGACGGCGACCAGCGCTTCGTGCAAATTGCAGCGCAAGCACAAGCGTTACGTTTCAATAATGTAGGCAGCGCGGCCGCGCCGCGATTTTTTGGCGGTTTTGCATTTTGCAACGGTGCCGCAGATGATCCCGCGTGGCATGGCTTTGGCGATGCGTGGTTCATCTTGCCGCGCTGGAACTATCAAAGTTCCGCCCAAGGCACCGGGCTCACGTTGTATGTCAGCAGCGAAGAATTGCATCGCACGCCCAATTTGGCCGAGCAGTTGCAACACGAACTCGCCACCTTGCGCGAGCTACTGCTGCGGGCTGCAGCCCCGCGCGCCGGAGTTGCCGTGGGGCCAGCCCTGCTCAGCGATGCGGTGGCAACGTTGGTGCCTGCCCATTTGCGTGACCCCGATGAGCAACTGCAATGGCGCAGCAATATCGACGATATTGTGACCCAAATCCGCCGTGGCACGGCAGCCAAAATTGTGGCGGCCCGGCATGTGGATGTGCCGCTTCCGCACCCGCTGCAATTGACGCCGCTGGTTGAAACCTTATGGGCCCAACAACCGCATTGTTTTGGCATCGCGATGTCGCCAGGCGACGGTGCAGCCACCTTTGTTGCCGCACCGCCCGAGCGGTTGATGGAAAAAGTTGGCGCGAAAGTAACCTGCGAAGCGTTGGCTGGCTCGATGGCCAACGCTGGCGATGCCACCGATCGCACGGTGTTATTACGCGATGCCAAAAATCGCGCGGAACATCAGTGGGTTATCGACGCGGTAGCAGCGGAGTTGACTGCCGCCGGCGTCACGCTGGCTGGTAATCAGGCAACCACGGTGCGCAGCTATCGCAACATTCATCATTTGCACACGCCGATTGCCGGCACCATGCAAGCACCGCAACATGTGCTGCAACTTGTCCAAGCGCTACACCCAACGCCGGCAGTTGGAGGTACGCCGCGGGTAGCTGCGTTAAACTGGATCTCGACCCACGAATCACCACGCGGTTATTACGCATCGCCGGTCGGTTGGTTTTCGGCGGCCGGTGATGGCGAGTTTGCGGTGGCAATTCGTTGTGCCCTGCTGAGCCCGGGTACCGCGCGGTTGTGGGCCGGCGCCGGCATCGTCGAAGCATCCGACGCTGACGTTGAATTCGCCGAAACCCAAACCAAGCTGCAGACCATGTTGGGCGCGCTTGATGTTGGAGGCAGCCAGCCATGAGTCTGCCGGCAGCACTTGTGCAAACCCAGTGGGCCCGGCTGGTGTTGGCAACCCTGCAGCAAAGCGGCGTAGCCACGATTGTTGTCAGCCCAGGGTCGAGGTCGGCGCCACTGGCCGTTGCCGCCGCGCAGTTGCATGATCGGGTCGAGGTAGTGGTCATTATCGACGAGCGCAGCGCTGGATTTTACGCGTTGGGCGCCGCGCGTGCAACCGGCCGCCCTGCCGCATTGATCTGTACCAGCGGCACTGCCGCCGCACACTATTTTCCGGCGCTGATCGAAGCGGCCAGTGCATACGTGCCCTTGGTCGTCATCACCGCCGATCGGCCGGCCGAATTGCATTATTGCGGCGCGCCACAAACCATTGATCAACGAAATCTGTTTGGTAGTTTTACCCGCGCCAGTTTTTTGCTCGGCACGCCCGATGCCACCGCGCTTGCTTTGCGTGGATGCCGACGCACCGTCGCGCAAGCGGTGGCCCTCGCCACCGGAGCGTTGCCTGGCCCGGTCCATCTCAATGTGCCGTTGCGCAAGCCCTTGGAACCGGCCATCGCGCACAATCCCGAAGAACAAGAATTCGTCCGCTTTTCGGACACACTGGCGGCCCACACGCCAGTGCTGGCACCACCCGTGCTGGTTGCAGCGATCCCGGCCACCGTACTCACCGTCATCAAACAGGCACGCAGCGGCCTCATCGCAGTCGGCAATACGCCAGCGTACAGCGCCGGACTATCCGATGCGGTAGCAGCGCTTGCCACCGCCACCGGATTTGCAGTGGTCGCAGAGAGCGGCAGTCAAGTCCGACACGCTGGCCGATGCGTGGGCCACCATGATGCACTGACCATGAGTGCCGCACGCGACCGACTAGCGCCCGATGTGATTTTGCAAATCGGCGGTGAACTGGCGAGCAGCGGCTGGATTGCCGCGCGCGTTGCATGGGCAAATGCCGCGACCATAATATTTGATAGCCACGGAATCATAGATCCACACTCACAAGCCAGCGCCGTAGTGATTGGCAACCTGGTCGACGCCCTACGCGAAGTTACGCGGCGCATCGACCAACCCGACGCCCAACACGACCAACCAACCGAACATACCGCGACCCGTGCAGCATGCGCGGCACAGTGGCACGCGCTCGATACCATTGCTGCTGCCGCCATCGAAACCGTACTGCTCCAACACCCGGACTCCGAAGCCGGCATGATCAAAGCAGCCATGCACGCGCTGCCGCAGGGTGCCGGATTGTTGTTAGGCAATAGTTTGCCGATTCGCGTGGTCGATCAAATTACCGCCCCAACGGCTGACCGACGACGCTGGATTGTAACCCAACGCGGGGCCAACGGCATTGATGGGTTACTCGCGGGCGCCGCCGGCGCAGTGCACGCGCGCGGCCGGGCCATGTTGTTGGTTGGCGACGTCAGCTTCGCGCATGACATTGGGTCGCTCGCACTGCTCCGCAGCGTAACGCAGCCCTTAGCGATTGTTGTGCTCGATAATGGCGGTGGTCGTATTTTCGATACGCTACCGATTGCCAACACACCCGACTGCGCCGATGCCGCGACGCTAATGGCAAATTTTTTCACCACCGCACCAGGGTTTGATGCCGTTGCAGTGACACGTGCATTTGGCATTACCACCGTGGAAACCACCACGACCCAGGCCACCCACCTCGCCGTGCGGGCGGCATTTGAACGCGCCAGCGCGACCGTGATCGTGGTTCGCTGCAGCAGTGACGGCGCCCAAGCGGTACAACGCGCAGTGCTTGACCACATCAACACCAGTTTACGGTCCCAGCCACAAGTAGAGAAGTCATGAGCAAACCAACCGCCCAAACCACCAAACCCGCCAACTTGACCCCAACCTGGACCGCCGTGAGCGGCTATCAGGACATCAACTATGAAAAAAGCGGCGACGGCATAGCCAAAATTACGATCAATCGCCCCGAAGTGCGCAATGCGTTTCGGCCACAAACCGTGGCGGAAATGATCCAAGCGTTTGATGACGCTCGCGATGATGCAAAAGTTGGCGTGGTCATCCTCACCGGCGCCGGACCGGACGCATTTTGTTCAGGCGGCGACCAGCGGGTGCGCGGCCATGGCGGCTACGTCGGCGCCGACGGAGTGCCTCGCCTCAACGTGCTGGATTTGCAAATGCGCATTCGCTATTTGCCGAAGCCCGTGGTCGCCATGGTTGCCGGCTTTGCAATTGGCGGTGGTCATATTTTGCATTTAGTGTGCGACCTGAGCGTCGCGGCTGATAATGCGATCTTCGGGCAAACCGGACCGCGCGTTGGTAGCTTCGACGCGGGCTTTGGCAGCTCGTACTTGGCCCGCATCGTTGGCCAAAAGAAGGCCCGCGAAATCTGGTTCTTGTGTCGTCAGTACGATGCCCAAGAAGCCCTCGACATGGGCCTGGTCAACACTGTCGTGCCGTTGGCCGAACTCGAAATCACCACCGTCGGCTGGTGCCGCGAAATGCTCGCCATGTCACCGACGGCGCTACGGTTTCTCAAGATGGCCATGAATGCCGATTGTGATGGCCAAGCCGGCATGATGGCGTTCGCTGGCTCGGCGACGTTGATGTATTACACCAGCGACGAAGGCAAAGAAGGCAAAGAAGCGTACCTGGAAAAACGGCCGCCCGACTTTGATCAGTTTCCTAGATTTCCTTGATTGTACAGGGGACTTTCCCGTCCCCTCTGCCGCCGACAAGTCGCCGGCATTCACCCCACCGGCGATTAACCGGGGACTTTCCCGTCCCCGCTGCCGCCGACAAGTCGCCGGCATTCACCCCACCGCGCGTGGCCTCGCGCGGATGTGAAACGGAGCACGGTGGTTGTGATGTTTGCGCACCGTTTTCGCTGGTCAACCCGTGGGAAGAAATTGATTTGAATATATGACTGACACAACTAGTACGATGACGATGCGACCGAGCCGAGCGATGGCGTGGCTGCTTGCAGCACGAGTGAAGACGCTGCCGGCCGCAGCGGTGCCGGTTGCGGTCGGCACTGCGTGTGCGCACGTGTTTGGTGGCGTGGCTTGGGCTGCTGCGCTGTGTGCACTTTTCGGCGCCTTGGCGATCCAAATCGGGACCAATTTCGCCAACGATGTTTTTGACGCCGAAAAAGGCGCGGATGGCCCCGACCGACAAGGCCCGGCGCGGGCGGTGGCGTCGGGTTGGATCAGCGCACGCCACATGAAGCTGGCCATGATTGCTGCATTCGGGGCCGCCGCAGGGGTTGGCATCTATTTAATCAGCGTCGGCGGCTGGCCGGTGGTCGCGATCGGTATCGCATCGATCGTCAGCGGCATCGCGTACACCGGCGGGCCCTACCCGCTCGGCTACAACGGTCTCGGCGATATTTTTGTATTCGTATTTTTCGGTCCGGTCGCCGTGCTCGGCACCGTGTGGGTGCAGCGCTTTACAATACCGAGCCTGGCCATTTGGCTATCGCTGCCAGTCGGATTTCTCGCAGCGGCAATTCTGGTCGTCAACAACTTGCGCGACCGCGACACCGATGTTGGCGTCGGCAAGCGCACGTTGGCGGTGCGGTTTGGCCGGCGTGCTGCGCTGGCGCAATACGCTGGCCTATTGCTCGCTAGTGCCGCCGTTCCCCTTGGGTTGGCCGTGCACTACCAAGCGTCTTGGTTGCTGTTGCCGCTGGCTGCGGCGCCACTCGGCATCGTGCGCTTCCGCGCGTTGGTTGCGGCCCGTGTCGGCGCACAGTTTAATGGCTTGCTCGCGGCAACCGCGCAGTTGCTACTGCTTTATGGTGCGCTGCTGGTTGTCGGCTTGTTGCTGACGTAACCAGCCTGCCCCCGCGGGTTCAGCTCGACCAGCGACGCGCGGGTCCAACCGGCCCCTACTACGCTCGGCGCATTATTATTAAATGGTTGCTATTTTTACGATCAGGATAGCCAAAGCGAAAAGGCAGTTTCCGCGCCGGTTGCGCTTTGTATATCGTCTTCCAAAATGGCGTGATCGCGTTGCCGGCTGGCATGTTGGTCGCATCAAACTTGCCGTACGTTTCGTACACGAAGCCGGCCGGCGTACCAAATTTTGGGCCGATGCCAGTCGAGTCCGAGACCATCCATTGCACGTTATCGATCAGATAGTTACGCACCTGGGCAAAATCATTGAACGTCAGGAGGTAGCTGGCCGCTTTGGTCATGCCCGCAACCTTGCCCTTCTTTTCAAGATGTTTGAGCACGCTGCCGGACTTCTTAATGTGCGCGTCATCGAGATTGGCTTGAATGTGGCGATATATTTGCTCGTGGGTTGAACCTTGTTTGCGAAACCGCAGCTCAACGTTGCCAAAGGCCGCGTTACGTTTACCGGTGCTAAGGTTCTGGGCGTCGATTGCGGCAATGGCGGCCTCGTCGAAATATTCAAGCTCGCCGGTTTCGCTAAGTGTAAAATATCGCATGCCGACAAGTTCATGGCCGTGCACCCACAGCGCGGATAAACCGAACAACAACTGCGTAGAAATCGTCGAGCCTCGCATGGCGCCGACCATATTCAACGTCACCGAATAATTATGGCGGTACAGCGATGACAATTCGGTTGCTGCTGTTGCCAGCGCTTTTTTAAGTGCGCTCGGTCGCAGCCCGGCCAAGCCGCGAGGATCGCCGGCTGGTTCCAAACTCAACGTCGTTATTTCGTCAGCGTCGGGAAACACGGTGAGCGCGGTAGCTAAATCACCGCCGGCAAACGGGTACACCACCGTTTTAGGAATCGTGGCCGGCACATGTTCGGCAAAAAATGGTTTTGCCACGGCTAGCCACTTTTCACGATAATCAACTTGTGCGGCGGTAACTACTTTGCAGTGCGCAGCCACTAGCTTGAGCACCGGCGCGGGGCCTTGCGCGGGGCTGCCACAGGCACCATTGGCAAGCAGCAACTGCGCTTCAGGCAAAAACTCACGGGGCGTGCCGGCTCGCGCCGCCTCGATTGCCGTGAGCAAAGTTATGAGAACCACCGCAGAGTTACCGAGCCGTGATGAAAAAGTCATTGCTGCCGCAATCTGCCACACCACCACGCCCAGGGCCACTGTGATACACCCCCTGCTATGCATGATTTGGTTGCTGCAGTTCCTCCTGCCGTCAATGAACCAACCCTGGGCTATGCGCCTGGCTCCGCTGAACGCGCGGCCCTCAAAGACGCACTGGCCACCGTGGCTCGCGAGATCATCGAGATTCCGTGTGTGATCGGCGGGCAACGCTTCACCACGGGTCGATTTCACGACGTGGTGATGCCGCACAATCACCGTCAGGTGATCGCGCGCTTTCACTGCGCCGATGCTGAGTTGGCCCAACAAGCTATCACTGCGGCCTTGGCTGCTCGACGGCAATGGGCCGATATGCGCTGGGAAGCTCGCGCTGCAATTTTCCTCAAAGCCGCCGACCTGCTAGCTGGCCCGTGGCGGGCCCGCATCAATGCTTGCACCATGCACGGTCAATCCAAAACCGCGCACCAATCCGAGATCGATGCCGCCTGCGAACTCATCGACTTCTGGCGAGTCGGCGTCTCGCAGGCCCACTCGCTGTATCAAATGCAGCCCATGTCGTCACCCGGCATGTGGAACATGATGGAACTGCGGCCGCTCGAGGGTTTTGTTTTTGCACTGACGCCGTTCAACTTCACCGCAATCGCAGCCAATTTACCAAGCGTACCGGCGCTCATGGGCAACACCGTGGTTTGGAAACCAGCCGAAAGCCAAATGCTGGCGGCGTGGGAAACGTTCAAACTCCTCGAAGAAGCCGGTGTGCCGCCAGGCGTGATCAACTTTTTACCAGGCTTGGGCCACGAGCTAGCGCCGGTGATTTTGGATCACCCAGAACTTGCCGCCCTGCACTTCACCGGCTCCACCGATGTGTTTCGCAACCTGTGGAAACGCACCGCCAACAATTTGGAGCGCTACCGAAACTATCCCCGGCTCATCGGTGAAACCGGTGGCAAGGATTTCATCATCGCGCACCCTTCGGCCGACCCCAAGGCGTTAGCAGCAGCGATTATTCGCGGCGGCTTTGAATACCAAGGACAAAAATGCAGTGCGGCATCGCGCCTCTATCTGCCGCAAAGCCTTTGGCACGACATGCGCGACGAACTCATCGCCAACATCGACGCCATCAAGGTCGGCCGCGTCGACGATTTCTCCAATTTCATGGGTGCGGTGATCAAACAAACCGCGTTTGATCGCCACAAAGCAGCGATCGCCGAAGCCCGGGTGACACCTGGCATGGAGGTTGTTGCGGGTGGCCACACCGACGACAAAGACGGCTGGTTTGTACGGCCGACGTTGCTCACTACCCAGGACCCAGGCGTGCGACATATGCGCGATGAGTTTTTTGGTCCTATTGTCACGGCGCATATCTATCCGGATGCCGCATGGGACGAAATGTTACCGATCGTAGATCAAACCTCGATCTACGCACTCACCGGTGCAGTGTTCGCGCAGGATCGCGCGGCGCTGATGCAAGCTGCGCACGAACTGCGCTACGCCGCCGGCAACTTTTACTTCAACGACAAACCCACCGGCGCGGTGGTTGGCCAACAACCGTTTGGTGGTGCCCGCGCATCGGGCACCGACGACAAAGCCGGCTCAGCGTTCAATCTGCTGCGGTTTGTTGCACCGCGGACGATCAAAGAGACGTTTGTGCCGGTCACGGACTATCGATATCCGTTCATGCGTGAACCGTAGGCCAGGCCCCGACCCTGCCCGGTCGAAGTGCGCAATAGCGACGCACGTGATCCGATGTGTGCAATGTAAGATACTGAATTTACTAACAATTGGACTGTACAACAAATGTACAATCCGCTACTGTGGAAAGAATGGTCCAACGTAGTGCATGGGTGACGGCGGCGTTAGGCGCAGCAATGCTACCGGCGGTTGTTAGTTCCAACGGTTGTAGCGCCAGCGACGAAACTCGGGTGGAAACCACCGTGCAAGAGATTCGCACTGGCCGTGGCGGCATGGTGGGGCTCGACGTACTGGTGACCGATAACAATGGTGATGCCATTCCGTGCGGCGTTGGCACCTTGTCGGTGCAGGTTGAAGCCGCACGTGGCGGCGGTGCCTTCACAACGGTCGACAGCCGCGATGTGCTCACTTCATGCGCAGGCAACGGTGCAAGCGTGGCCATGGTGGTTGATAATTCAGGCTCGCAAACTGGCCACCTCAACCAACTGCGCACCGCCACCACGGCAATGGTGGATGGTGTGCTGGATGCCGGCGGTCAAGCCGCTTTCGTGCGGGTCAGCACCAACGCAACGCGGGTAACTGGCCTAACTGAAAACCGCGAGGCCTTGCACAACGCGATCGCGGCCATGCACGTGAACCGCGGCTGGACCGCCTTGTTCGACGGTATTCGCATGGCCAACGAAACCCTAGGTGGTGCGATCATTGACGCAACCGCGGCAACCCCAGCTAGCCATGTCGGTGCATTTTGCGCAGCGTCGCGCAAAACCGGCATCATCGTATTTACCGACGGTCGTGAAAACAATTCCGCCGACGAGCACAGCCCGGAATACGATCGCGTGACCTACCCTGGCGATGGGTTTGCCACCACGTTCGACGACATTCACAAGCTGCGCATCGATGGTGTGACCACGCCGATCTACACCATTGGCCTGGGGCGCGACATCGATGAAGCCGGACTCACGGAACTCGCCAACGCAACCGGCGGGCGCTACTTACACACTGATTCCGCACCCGAATTGCCAACCTTGTTCGACCGCGTACGGCAATATCTCGGCGCTTCGCATCAGGTTTGTGTAGATCTACCGCTCGACGAATGTGGCGATGTTGAACTGCGTGTCAACTACGACTGGACCGACGGTGTGCGGGTGGTGAAAAAGCAAGTACTCGAAACTGTGCACTTGGCTTGCCCGCAAGCGCCACGTGGCAAAGTAGCAACGATGCTGCTTACGGTTTCCAATCCGGGCATTTCGCGCGCGCTGGCCGACAATCTGGTTCGTCAAGCCGTCGACTATGTGGCGCCTGCCGCTGTTGCCCCACGAATCTTGGTGGTGCGCGATGACGGCCATCACAACGAAGCCAAAGAAGACCCGCGCTACGTTGAACAACTGTTACGTGACCGCGGCTATCCGGTAACGTTTATCGAGGAACCACGCGGCGGGTTGCGCCCAAGTGACGTCGCTGGCTATCAGCTCGTCTGGTTTTCCAATCCCGGCTATCCGATCGATGATCAACGCAGTTTTGAAACGCTGTTGGCCTACTCGGCCGCCGGTGGCGGGGTCGTGCTGCAAGGCGACGATATGACGCAGGCGATGGGCCGCAGCTTTTCCATGACGCCGCTAACCCGGCTGACCCATGTTAACAACGGTACCTCGGCTTGCGGTGTAACCACCGACAACAACCGGGGTGGTAGCTATAGCGTGCAATTCGCGGCAGGCCCACATCCGCTGTTGGGGCCATTGGCCAACCAACACTTCAACTACGGCGACGACCTCGATGTTGCGCTGCCTGCAAACGCCTCGGCCGAGGTACTTGGCTCCGCCACGTTTGCCCGCGGTACCTGTCGTGTCACGACCCCAGTGCTGGTGGCTTTTGATGCAAGTCACTGATCAATTGAAGTGACATTCAGCAGCAACATGCGATCATGCCGCATGGCGAGCAACCGTGGACGCTGGGCGATTGCACTATTAACCGC